>CAYGIK010000011.1:12657-15137 GCA_964350005.1 uncultured Candidatus Saccharibacteria bacterium | reverse complement strand
TAGTGACCTAGTCAATAGATAGAAGAAACTACACGCGAGATAGAGATTTAGCCCATGCTTCGCTCTCTGAGCTACGCAGGGCAGTCTTCGCTTTTCTATTTTTTTGACGTAAGCCAGGCATAGCTACCGAAGGTAGCGAAGACTGGTATAATGTAAGTGATTTTATTTCGCACACTACAAGTCATATTAAATAAAGAGAGGGAGGCCCAACATGGCATATCTCTATCTCTTAATCGGTATTGTTGGCCTGATTTTGGTCTTCATTAACCGAGACTGGGGTTTCACATTAGCAGTGGTGCTTGGCATCATCTATGTGATTTTCGGTCTGTACGAAATTTTTATGCCCCGTAAATAGCCCCAGCATCATTCGGTGCAGGGCGTAGGATTTATCAAGTTATTATAGGATCCTAGTAAAATCTCCGCTTCACGCGGAGATTTTATTTCACACCGAATATTGAACGACCGTTCAGCTAATTGTGCTTAAATAGATACTAGCATAAATACCAATTAGGAGTGCGACCGCATTCTTAATTGGTAATGATGTGGAGTAAGAATCCGGCGAGAAGTATTTGTGGTAATAGTCCACAACTGATGTCGGTAAATGAATCTTTGCGGAACTTAAGCTTGCGAATGTGTTGTAGTTGCTGACCATGCCAATGATCAAATTGTTTGACAACGGGAAGGGTTGTCCATTTGGACCACAAGTATTTTGGCGCAATTAGAAAATCGGGTAAGACAGCAAAACCACCGATAATTAGACTGTACCAACGCAAGTCTGGTGGGACTAACCACCACCAGAGCCCCAATGCAAACAAGACATCAATGGTTTTCAGAACAATGTTAGCCAGAGTTGGCTTGGCTTCGCCAATGAAATCCCAGTGCGGAATAGCATCCAAAACAAAATGGGAACCGACCGCGGCAAGCGCGGCGGGAACAGCTTCGGGAATACCCTGTGAAATCGCAACCCCAGTCAAAAAGTGAGGTGTAATCAGCATTATTTAATTGTTGGCAAAGCGTTATTCAACACTCCGTTGATGCGGGAAAAAAAATCGCCGACGACTGGGAGGATATCCAGTTTATCCAGTATCAAACTAGCCAACCCCAACACTAACGCCAAACCGACAGTTGCTCCGAGGGCGGTAAATAAACCACTCACGAACGAGCGGGCTATTAAGTTGCCCCAGCTGTTGTAATATTTTTCTAAAGCGTTCGCGAACTGACCAAGTGTTTGGGTCGGATTGACCTTTATCTTTTTGATGATTTTCATATTTGTATTATACCAATCTAAGCGCTTTTTGGTTTAGCAACAGCGATGACATTTTCTTGAATGTCATTTAAAGAATAGTTCACATTGCCAATCCAGTGGTTAAATGGGCGAATGTATTTCCACCGCGCAACCATTGCCGCCGGTTTGGGCGAACCAGTTTCATCATATTTAAATAAAAGTTCTGAAGTGTAAGCAATCGACTCCTCCCATGAGGCAAAGTTGCGATAACCACGAAAATTTTTACTACTCACTCGAAAATCTTTAATCCCCCACGCGTTGTAGTCGCCTGCTAATTTTTTACCGTAACCGCTTTCGGCGGCAGACAGCGCAACTATCATTTGCCAGTTGGGATATTTCATCAATGTTTCGGCCGGTAGCGGACTTTTCTTTTCAACCAAAAATTCCCGCAGTTCCAAGACTATCGGGTCAACTGCCGGTTGGGGTTGGTAGATAGGATTTGAAACCGAAGAAATAAGGGCAAAGATTGCCCCCAACAGATTGTCCATTTTAACCTCCCAATGCCCAAACTTAGCCCCCATTAGGCGTAGGGTTAGAGTAGCATAAACCAACCAACTGGTCAAGTCCAAAAATCCGCTCTAGAAGCGGATTTATTTGAATAAATGCTTGTTCGCAAATGCCTTGCCGGAATGGGATTTGAGGTAATGCTCAAACTGCCGAGCTGTTTTTTCGAGTTCAAATGCCGAATAAAACACTAACCGCCATGGTTTATGTTTCGCTGTATAAACCGACCGACCCGCATTATGTGCTTTTAGTCGTTGCTGAACATTGTCGCTTAGTCCAATGTAAATTCTGCCATCGACTTGGCTTTTGATAGCATAAACATAATACATGGTTTTATTATATGCCCATGCTTCGCTCTTCGAGCCACGCAGGGCAGTCTCCGCTTTTATTTTATGTGGCGTAAGCCAGGTTTAGTCACTCTGGTAGAAAGTAGAATGGCGTAAGCCAGGCGAAGCTACCGTAAAGTAGCGAAGACTGGTGGACCCGGCGAGAATCGAACTCGCGTTTCTGCAATGCGAATGCAATGTAATGCCACTATACGACGAGCCCAAAATTTTAATTTCTAGCCGGAGTGCGAACCTGCCTGCCGGCAGGCAGGTGCGATGCACTACCGATGTACTATAGCCCCTCTTGGCAATTAAGAATTAAGAATGCAGAATGAAGAATTCATTTACCGACATTTTTAATTTTT
>CAYGIK010000011.1:5631-12557 GCA_964350005.1 uncultured Candidatus Saccharibacteria bacterium | reverse complement strand
CATTTTTAATTTTTAATTGCCGCTAGAGGTCTTCGAATTCAATCTGCGCGGAACCGATTTTGATTGTATCATTTTTCTTTGCCCCAGCTTTTTTCAGCGCACCCCAAACCCCCATTCTCTTTAAAACTTTCCAGAATCTGCCAACCGCCTGATTGTTAGTAAAGTCTGTCTTCATTGCTAACCGTTCTTGAGCGGGACCTTTGACGGTGAAGTTGTGAGCGCGCTTGGTGATAATTTCAAAACGCATTCGAGGCAAATCGTTGATGGTAAATATTTTGATTGGTTCGTTGGTGCGTTGAATTTGGAGAGCTTTGGGAAGATGCTTCAAAATACTGCGAAGTAAATCCTCAACATTGGTGTGGGCGGCAGCGGAAATATACACAACATCTTCTACGGGAAGTTTTATTTTCTTTAACTTCTTCAAATCATCCAGAGAAATAGCGTCAAGTTTATTGAATACTGCAATTTGCGGACGACGAGCTAATTCGGGACTATATGCCTTCAATTCTTTATTAATGGCCACAAAATCTTTCTTCGGTTCTGGGCGAGTAGAATCCAGCAGATGCACCAACATCTTGGTGCGCTCAATATGACGAAGGAATTGAATCCCCAGCCCCTTGCCCTTGGACGCGCCTTCAATGAGCCCAGGAATGTCGGCAACTACCAAAGTCTTGTCGTCATACTTGGCGATTCCTAGATTCGGGATTAGGGTTGTGAATTCATAGTCAGCAATTTTTGGACGAGCGTTAGAAATAACTGATAGCAGAGTAGATTTACCCACATTGGGCAATCCAATCAACCCGATATCGGCAACTATCTTCAGTCGCAGAATAATACTCCGCTCATCCCCTGGCGTTCCCAACTCGGCAAATCGCGGAGTCTGAAAACTGGCGCGGGCAAAGTGAGAATTACCGTATCCCCCTTCTCCGCCTTTTGCCAAAATGAATTTTTCACCGTCGTGCGCAAGATCGGCAATTAGAAACTCTTTCATCTTTTTATTCTCTTCTTGCATTTCAAATACCTGTGTGCCAATTGGCACTCTCAATATCAAATCTTCGCCAGACTTGCCGGCAGACTTTTGTCCTCGTCCCGCTTGACCACTATCTGCCCGATAAACTTTATGACGAGTTAAATCAACCAGCGTATTTAGGTTATGGTCGGCCATCAGCACTACATTGCCTCCATTGCCTCCGTCACCACCATCGGGACCACCTTTGTTCACATATTTCTCATGACGAAAAGAAACGGCGCCATTTCCCCCATCGCCGGCTTTGACCTCAAACTTAGTTTCGTCAGCAAAGTTACGCATATATATTTAGTATCTAGTATCTAGCGACTAGTATCTAGGGGTTGATATTATTGTTTGTCATTCTCCGACTTGATCGGAGAATCCAGACAGAAACAGAAAAAGGATTTTGTTTGTTGTTCTTTTCTGGATCCTGAATCAAGTTCAGGATGACGAAGGAGGGATGGATCCTCGGGTCGAGCCCGAGGATGACAGAATAGGAAGGCCGAGGATGACGGCAAGAGGAAAGGGCGTCAATTAAAAAGCTCTTAGGTTTATCCCCAAGAGTCATCTGCCAGCTAGTCTAGCTTGGTTTGGTTAGATTGCCAAGTTGGAGTTTGAGTCGGAGCTTACCGGCTCAACTTCTGTTTTTCTCTTGCGAGCAGTGAGCTGGGTATAGGTTAGCCCAGCCATGCCGAAGGCGGAAATTGCTAATCCAAGATATGAGAGCATTTCTGGTCCAACTATCGGAAGACGAGGTGGTGGGACGGGGCTACCAGCAACAAGATAGGTGTAACCAACCCAAGTAGCTTCTGCTGCATCGTCGCGACGAACTTTGATTTGCCAAGTACTGGATGTCGTCAATTGGGGCTGAACTGGAATTTGAACGACGATTTGAGTAGCGCTCCAAGATGTGACTGTAGTCAGATTAGTACCAATGTAGACTTTTGAGTTAGCGCCTTGGGTGCCAAAGTTGGTACCAGTAATGGTTACCGACTGTTCCAAATTTTGGTCACCGCTAGTAGGGCTAATATTGGTAATAGTTGGTACGCCAACTGGAGCGGCAGCGACTGTAAAAGTCGCACTTGAACCACCGCTTAGCAAGTCAGAATTGGTGCTACTGACTACATTGCTGTCGGTAGTTTCGCCAAGGGCGGTAAAGCCAAGTGTTAGAGTTACTGTCTGACCAATCGCAACTAAAGGTTTAAAAGTAAGGGTGACAACACTACCTGTCCCGGTCGGATAATCAGCGGGAAGTGTGCCCGGTACTACCGAACGACCAATCTCTATTGAACTATTCGCGCCGATTGATGCGTCAGTTTTGGTTTCGTAGACATCGCTACCGCTATAAAAATTATTTGTAGTGGGTCTTGCGGCAGAAATGTATTGCACTTTAGTTGAATCAAAGTTGACTATCACATCCGCACCGGTAGTTTTGCTAGAACCATTGGTGTTAACTATGATATCAACCGTAAAATTAGAGTTAACCGTCACCGAGCCGCTAGCTGGGCTAAATGTCAGGGTAGCAGAAGGAGTCTGAGCAAACGCAAAAGCCGGTAGAGTGGCTACCATATAGATTGCCAGAAGACTGATTTTAACGAGGTTTTTCATTTTTATTTTTTTATCTACCTTTGTTTTTATTATACTACACTTTTAGCTTTCTGTCAAGACCATTTCTCCATATCGCTCGAGAAGAATACCTAAGTCTATCCCATTGATTTTACCATCGCCGTTGAGATCGGCAGAGTTATTGGAAGCGTTGTTCTGACCTGCCTCAAATGCGCCCATGGACACCGTTTGGGTTTCTTCACCTGTTGCCTCAAAAGGAACAACGAGCTCTTTTGTGGTCGGGCTGGTAATGACTATTGTATAGGCGCCGGCACGCAGTTTGAACGGAATGATGTATTCCCCACCACTTGTGGATAGATCAATCTTTTCCTTGTTATAAATGGGATTCAGCGCGAGGTCAGTATAAAGCAGTTTGATGTTTGCATCAGTAGGAATTGCAGAACCGCCGCTAAACTTCAGGGTGAGTGCGGCATTTTCGCTGGTGGACAAGATTGACTCGGATGAATCTGCGATAGGAGTTTGTCCATATTCAATTACCCAGCCGTAAACTGCCGGTCTGTCATCAGCTGCAAATGTATCGAAACTTACTTCCATCCGAAGATACTGTTTGACTGCCCTGTTCAAGGTAATCGTGGCAAATTTAATATTTTCATCTGTTGGCACGGAGGTAAAAGTAGAATTGATTAATTCGTGTAGTTCGGCATCATCAGATTCGTCCAGCGCGTCAGCGGTGCGGTAACCAAAGGTGGCAGTGGCGGTTTCCGGCAGATAAGCATAAATTGTAACGGAATTCATTAGTACGCCAGTAGTTCTCAGATTGATGGCGGGAGAAGTATAGCGATGATTAATGAAAGCATCTTGCCCCGACTCCAGCGAAGTGACTAGTGGCATCACAAAACCAGCTTCTGATGCATTTGACACCATAAAGTCGGGCTGGCCTGTGAAGCTGGAGAAAGCGCCGGTACCGTCAAAAACGGATGCTGGCCAGCTGATAACATTGCCGTCAATCGTTTCGGCGCCGGATTGTACAAGCCAGTCAGCGGCGTTAGCATTGCCTTCAAGATTTGAAAGGCCCGCTAAAACATAAGAATTTTCCGTACCTGCTTTGGAACCAAAGATGCGGGACAATACTTCAAATCCGCCGGCATAAACCAGAAATCCAATAACTGCAACTAAAGTAATTACAATCAAAGCAATCGCCCGCCAGCTAATGTGGCGAAGATTATGTTGTGGCAAATTGTTCAGAAGTTGTTCCATTAAGGTTGAATTTTTTATTTTAAGATCCTTCGGCTTCGCTCAGGATGACAAGAACGGATTTTTTAGCGGATTTCGCCGGGTAACTGGCTACCCCATAGGGCGAAATTTTTAATTATCCAGTCGAGATCGCCCA
This sequence comes from uncultured Candidatus Saccharibacteria bacterium, assembly GCA_964350005.1. Lineage (GTDB taxonomy): Bacteria > Patescibacteriota > Kazan-3B-28 > Kazan-3B-28 > Kazan-3B-28 > JAKLDB01. The sequence continues at coordinate 8,592 of CAYGIK010000011.1, read as the reverse complement.
TATTGACCTTTCCGTCATTATTCAAATCGCCCAAAAGGTTAGCCATGGTTTGGCCGTAATATGGGCTAATTATATTGAAGTCAACCATGTTGATTTTATTATTTTCATCAACATTACCAACCTTGAGTGCGGGAAAAGTAATGCCATAGATATTGTCGGTATTGATGATCAGATTATTTTCAAGTTTGCTCCATAAGTGACGGTTGCTACGGATGAACACAGAATAGGTGCCGTTTGGTAAAACAGAATAAGTACTATTGGGCAATGTCGCACGAGTGGCGGTGACAGTTTTCGTGTACTTGGTTTTGTCAGCACTGATGGTGCCGGCGAAGTTAAGACTCTCGTAAACTTTGGTGTCGGTGGTTGAATTGTATAGTCGCAAAGTGAAGAGTGGATGGACTGAAGAGTCTATAAAGGTGGTTGGTGAGATTTCCTCCACGGGAATTGTGAGATTCAAAGTGACCGATGGATCGATTGGCGGTGTAGTTACATTGATGTAAGCCTTATCCCCACCAATAGCGTATCCACCACCACTTAGAACAATTTCGTAAACTGTAACGGGGGTAGTAGCATCAACATTGATATTGTTAATAGTAATTGGTATTTCCCGCGCGCCTGTAGAGCTAAAAACAACCGGATTGGGAATTTGAGAAGTGATGCCAGCAGTTTCTTCTCTGGTGAGTTTATTTACGATTTTAGCTTCCACTACAATACTGCCACTATAGGTCGGAATTGGAGGAGTGACTTTGATACGGAAAGTATTGTCGGAAGTTCCTTTGGGAATATCTTTACCTCCAACTGGAGGATTAAGAAATTCTATTGTTCCAATCCCTACAGAAGTGTCGGAAGTATATTCCAGCGTCACGCTCTGTACCCAAGGACTACTCTCCCAGTAATAAAAATCTCTTGCCATAGTAATACGAAAGCGAATAAATTTAATTCTAGCCATCTTTTCTTGTAGGGTATTAATCGGAAAACCAAAACCATTGATTCGCAATGAATTTTCCTGTTCTTCAGGAATTTGATAATAGCCCAAGTTGTCAATCGATGAATTGTCGGCAGAAGTATAGACTCGGTTGTTGTTAACATCAAAAAAACCTATAGCGAAGTCTACATCAGTGCCACGAGCAATGTCCTCTGGTTGGGGATTGAAAAAATCTGCTTTGAGTGTATCAAGCGATTTTACATTTAAAGTACCAATATTGGAAACCGTGACGATATCAAAGGGCTTAGAATAGTATGTTCCCGAAACTATTCGGGTAGCATTATCGTTTCTCATCACAAAAGGATATTGGAGCTGTTCGGTATCGGGGATGTTATCATAACCACGGTAAAATTTTGCGGGAATCTCGTATAAATCCCCCAACGGCAACGGGTAGAGATAGGCATCAACACCAAATTTTTCAATAGGAAGCCGATTGCAAGCACCACCCGGAATTTTCTGTACACAACCGACTGTCCAGTTTACTGAAAGATCTTCTAGTCTCGGGATTCGGTCAATCACGGGAATATGAGAAAAACTTCCATCCGGCAGAGTAGTTTGCAAAAAAAGTCGAGCTGGGCCGATAAGTTTAGTTTTCCATTTAACCTGAACAATTTCTCCCGCCACCAGTGTACCGCCTGATGGTTGGGTAATATGCCACGGCATAATTGTAAAGGCGGAGGAAGTGCTATAATCGACAAAACCACCATTAGTATCATGCAAAACAGCATAAATATGGCGGTCAAATGGGTTTGGCATATCATCCAAACTTGATTGTGAAAGCATTGGCATCCAGAGATAGTTCAACCTACTAGCGGGCACATTTTTCGCTATTGGATAAAGCTCCTTGTTAACTTGGTTGGTTGGATCTTCAGCTTTGAGCAAATAAATATCAACTGCCCAAACGACATTATCGTCAGTTTGATTCAGTTTCCATGTGATTGGAATAAGTTTGTTGGCAAGTGCAATTTTTGATTCAGGATTACCAGCTATGGGACTACCGACCGTTAAATCGTAAATTTTATTATCGGGTGGAAATAAGGCATAACTTTTTAAATTGGTAAATCCGACAGCGCAAACTGCGATTAAAATTGCCATCGTAGCTTGGAGCGCCCATGGGTGACGGTGAATTGCGGAATTAAATTTTTGTTTGAGATGTCGCATTATTGTGGCAATTGAGAATAATAGCCGTAATTTAGCATTAGTTTGCTATCTTCTACGACAAAAGCATTGTTGTGCGGTGTGGCAGACCAGCCAGTACCTTGAAGGTTTGAATTATTCAATATCACCGATTGGCCGGCCTTACTCCCCCGCAGATTCAATAGCTCGGTCAAGCGGGGACCGAATAAAATTGCTAACAGTACAACTACGACACCAGCGGAAATCAAACCAGCTCGCAAAAAGTTTCGATGGGGTTTAGTTGGGATTGGGCTTGGTTTACCGGTTATTTCTAGTTGAAGAACTGGAGTAGTTGTGGGTAATTGAGCCAGTTGGTCCTCAAGAGGATCTGGTAACATAGGAAGCGGATTTTGGTCTTGATTTGTCATTGAATTTATAACTTAGACTCAAGGGTTTGTTCCATAGCCAAAACTGGCTTTTGGGTAAGCCTATCAAGTTGATAAGAAATTTTGTCATAAACAAACCAACTAGTCAGCATGGTCACAAGCACCAAAAACAAAGTCAGTTGGCCATAAATGGGACTGGGCCGACTGGGTTGCTCTTGTAGAGTTTGAGAGAGTCTTTCTAGCATAGGTTTTATTTTTGATTTTTTACTTTTGACTATTATGACATTATATCTGATTCTTCCGTTTTTGTCAACCCTTCTTTTGTTGTTATCCTCTGCGCAGACGGAGGATCCATTTTTATATCTACATAGAATAGAAGAAACTAGATTCCCGACGTCGAGCCGATGGACATCGGCTCGGCTCGAGAATGACGAGGAGGGGTTTGACGAGACCAACCTCCTATGATAAGGTTTG
>CAYGIK010000011.1:4458-5531 GCA_964350005.1 uncultured Candidatus Saccharibacteria bacterium | reverse complement strand
GACCAATTCCAACAAGAGTATGAAAAAATCCAGAGCGAACTGGAAGATTTGTCGAAGCTGTCGCCGGCCGAGCAAGGAAGATTATTTAAACGACAGGGAGAGCTGAAAGAAATTCTCAATATAGCAACTCGGGTAGAAAAAATGGAGGAAGAAATTGCCGAACACAAGGAAACTATCAAAGACGGCGGGGAGCTGGCGGAGTTAGTAATAGAAGAATTGCCTCGTCTGGAGACGGAGTATCAACGGCTTCAATCTAAATTAACTGAAATGACCATTCCAAAAGACCCTGCGGACGACGGAGATGCAATTGTGGAAATTCGTGCCGGAGCTGGGGGTGATGAAGCGGCATTATTTGCGGGAGAACTATTTAGAATGTATTCTCGATTTGCTGAAAAACAGGGTTGGAAAACAGAATTAATCGACAGCAGTGAAAGCGAAAGTGATGGGTTCAAGGAAATAACTTTCCAGATTTTAGGAACAGGAGTATTCGGACAATTGAAATGGGAAAGTGGAGTGCATCGAGTTCAGCGAGTACCTGTGACCGAAGCAAAAGGAAGAGTGCATACCTCTACTGCGACTGTTGCCGTATTGCCTGTAGCGGACGAATCTGAAATAGAAATCCGCCCCGAAGATTTGCGGATTGATGTTTTTCGTTCGGGCGGACATGGTGGACAAAGTGTGAATACAACTGATTCCGCTGTTCGCATCACTCACCTACCGACTGGGTTGGTCGCCACTTGCCAAGATGAGAAATCGCAGACGAAAAATAAATTGAAGGCAATGGGTGTACTTCGGGCGAGAATTTCTGATTTTGAACGCGCCAAGAAACAACAAGAACGGGGTGATACTCGTCGTCAGCAGATTGGCACCGGAGACAGAAGTGAAAAAATCCGGACTTACAATTTTCCTCAAGATAGAATTACCGACCATCGCATAAATGAAAGCTGGCACAATATCGCGGGTATTTTGGAAGGCAATTTATCCCCTATTGTAAATACTTTGCGGACCGAAGAAATTAAACGACTGACCGGCAATTAATTTTGTCATTCCGATTCTCTCTTTTGTCATTCCGA
>CAYGIK010000011.1:0-4358 GCA_964350005.1 uncultured Candidatus Saccharibacteria bacterium | reverse complement strand
AGCAGAATCGCTCGGGATGACAAGTAAAAAATGACTATTTCTATACGATTCTGGATGCGGTCGCCGTGGCGACCTTACTAGAATAACGAAGAGGAGAGGAGTGGGTGATGATGAATATTGGCGAGATATTACGGTGGGGACGGCAACAACTGAAGAAAAGCCGTACTGCCAATTTGGATGCGCGAGTTTTGCTGGCGAATATTTTGGGTTATTCAGCAACAGAGTTGCTGAGTGATTTACAAAAAACGCTACCCGCTAGCGTCCAGAAAAAATATAAATTGCTCATTAAAAAACGGGCGCAAGGTATGCCAGTGGCATATTTGATTGGAGAAAAAGAATTCTGTGGGATAACTTTGAAAGTAAATCGCGATGTATTAATTCCTCGCCCCGCTACCGAAGCGATAGTTGAGGAAGCGACAAAGACCACAAAATTGTTAAAGGCAAAAACTATTTATGAAATTGGCACAGGAAGTGGAGCGATCGCTATTGTCCTTGCCAAGAAACTTCCGAAAGTGAAAATTATTGCCAGTGATATTTCCCCAAAAGCGCTTCTCGTTGCTGGGGGGAATGTTCGGCGATATAAATTGAGCGGACAAATAAAACTGGTGAAAAATAATCTGGGAAAACATATCAAAAAACCTGCTTTGGTGGTAGCAAACTTACCGTATCTGCCGAATATTTTGCGAAAGAAAAGCGAATTGAAATTTGAACCGAGCGAGGCGCTCTTTGCCGGTGAAACCGGATTGGAATTGTATAAAAAAATGTTTGTCAATTTATTATTTACCACGGTAATTATTGAATTGGGGGCAAAACAATACCCGCCAATGAGTAAATGGCTAAAACAAAAATATCCCCGCTTGAAGATTGTGCCTGTGCGGAATTTGGACAAAACAATTTGTGGTTTGAAAATAGTTTGTAGTTTGTAGTTGGTAGTTTAGAAGAAGCACTCACTACTCACTACTCACTACTCACTACTCACTACTCACTATCTTGCATCTAGCGCTTTATTGACTAAACTATCGGCGTGAGTATTTTTTTCGCGACGAATGTGGGTAAAAATAATGCGCCCAAATGCTTGGCTAAGTTTTTGGGCTTTCGCAAATAACGGCTTTAAGTCTTCATCTCTAACGCGATACTCCCCTTTCATTTGCTTAACCACCAATTCGCTGTCCAAAAAAGCCCGCAGGGAAACGCTTGGTGGTTTGGATAATTTGCCAACTTGTTCAAGTCCGGCTATCAGCGCTTTGTATTCGGCCTGATTATTAGTGGTTTCGCCAAGATAGCGAGTGAATTCTTTGACCACCTTACCGTTGGCATCCATTATCACGACTCCCAGAGCCGCTGGCCCGGGGTTGCCTCTGGCACCACCATCAGTATAAACAGAAAATTGTTTCATAGTATTCTTGTGGCGGGAGTGACGGGGCTCGAATATGACATTTGTGGCGGGAGTGACGGGGCTCGAACCCGCGACCTCCTCCGTGACAGGGAGGCGCTCTAACCAACTGAGCTACACCCCCACAATATCATTACCTATTGTTCCCGCGACCTGTCCGATCGTAGCGTCGGACCGCTTTAACCAGTTGCCTGCCCGCGGCTGCGTCGCGAGGCGCGACCAGGGAGCTACGCCCCCACAAGAACGAAGCTATTTTAGTATATCAACAAGAATAGTACCAGCATTTTTTGTATCAGCGCTCAAGCGGTATTGACTGCTCTTGGTAAGCCTGATTTCGATCTGCTGCATATCAGGATTTTTTAGGTTTGTGACAATCACTTCTCCAATTGGACTTTTTGATACCAACTGTCTTGAAATACGGCTGATGTCTGCAGGCGATAATTTATCCGACATTTTAGTATCGGTTAGTTGAATTTTTAGAGTAGGGATCTGGTCGGTAGTATTTCCGATAGCCAGACTGGTGGCTGGTGTATTAATACCATCCACTACACTACTGCGATTGAGCTGGGTATAAATTGCTACTGTATCGTATTTATCTCTCTGAAGAATTTTTATATCAGTCAAAAGATGAAATCCCCCCTCTTGCCCAACTACCTGCGGTTTATTGGAAAAACTTTCAGGCGAAGAAAATGGTTTTATCAATGATACTAGACTATAAGTGGCAAAAAACAAAGCGATAAGAATAATCCCAAAAAAGATTTGCCAAAATATTTTCATCGCCGATTTTGTTTAATGAAATCTATCAATTCGGTTGCTGTTACGGGTTTGTCTTCCGAAGCAATTTTGACTAAATTGGTAATTTCTTCTTGAATTCCTGCGGGATCAGCCACTTGTTTTAGCATCAATTCTCCCGCTCCCGCCGATTGGATGATAATGGTGCCAAAATTAAACATTGTTGCCGCCACCCCATCTACAGAGTGAGTAATATTCTGCACCTTATCCAATTCGACCTCGGAAACTTTTCGGCTGAATAATCCGCGTTGGTCAATATCGACAATCCGCTCGCTGGTGATGATAAATCTGTCACGATACCAGTTCATATAACGATAAATCATGAAACAAATCCAAAACACCATCCAACCATAATAAAGAAAAGTCGTTAGTCCATAACTAAATATCCACTTAGTCCAATGGAGCCAAATTGGGATAATGAACGAAAGCAAAATAATGCCAATGGCTTCAATGACCGGGAAGGCAATGAAATACCAATGCCGAAACAGCACAAATTTGATTTGCTCGCTTTCACGTTGACCGATAAACTCGGGAATAAATTCTTGGGGGTTAGCCATTAGGAGATTGCCTCTCTATAATGAATATATGCCCCGTAGAGAAATTTAGATTGTCTTGACTCTTGATATATCGGATACTCATTTTCTTGGGGCTATATCGCAGGTTTCGTTTTATGATATGGTCATCGACGACGCCAGACAGATAGATATATCATCTAAATTCTTCTACGGGGTATGGCAAAGAAATCACGCAGGTCAGAACGGCTAATTTGGATAATCTTATTGATTGTCCTAGCCATTAGTCTTATTCTACCCTATACAATCAGCTCGTTCTATTAGACTTTGCTCTCGTAGCTCAACGGATTAGAGTAGCCCCGTCCTAAGGGGTTGATGGAGGTTCGATTCCTCCCGAGAGCACCAAGTCGGGGTGTAGCGCAGGAGTAGCGCGCACGCATGGGGTGCGTGAGGTCGCAGGTGCGAATCCTGTCACCCCGACCATAAGAGACTACCAATGGCGGTCCGACTCGTCGGATAGATCGGGAGTTCGAACCTCCCCACCCCGACCAGAGAAAATATCTTACTTAGTGAGGTTTTTTGTATATGGGATTGACATATCTGGTTTAAGGGACTAAACTCGCGAAGGTTGGTTTCGACTAACCGCCTCACAATCTCAACTTGGAGGTGTAATATAGTGTACTTTCCTGGATTTATTAGGCTGATGCGGGCAATTAGGCGTGGTAGAAATACTCCTGAGCAAAGTTTTGATGAGTATGTTAGCTTTGTGAAGACTACCCTGAAAGAGGTGAGAACAGAGTGCTTAGGAGCCGAAAGGAAGCTGACTGAACTGGAGAAAATTCTGAATAAGAATTTTAACCTTTGCCCAGAGATAAGTGTGGCAAAATCTTTAGTCAGATATGATCTTGGCAAGATGGGGTTGTCCCCATCAATGCAGCTTTTGGTCGCAGAGCGCTTGAAAGCGCGACGACAGTAAGCCTGAAATCTGTAAATTGGTGCCACTCTGTTTCTAACAGAGTGGCACTTGTCGTATCTGTCGTATAATTAGACCGAGGAAAATTGCGGGATTAGTACAATGGTAGTATGTGTCCTTCCCAAGGATAAGACGCCGGTCCGATTCCGGTATCCCGCTCCAACCTTCGCTCTAACGAGCTACGGTTGGCTGCGCTGCTCAAGGTGTGCTTATGGCACAGATATTAATATATAAGAGTAGCGAAGGTTGCCCTTCGTAGCTAATCCTTCGTAGCCTTGGCGAAGTAGGAAGCTTTAGCGTAGTAGGGCTACCATTTCGGGGTCCCCTATTTTGCTGTCCGCCATTGTCGCCTGCCTGCCGGTAGGCAGGCTTAAACTTTCTTGTCTCCAATACCCATCGAGCGAATTCATATTTCCAATAGCAAAATTGACTGGTATGGATAGTGTTGTCTTCGCTCTATGCCATAGGAGGAGGAACGTAATCAATTGAGTAAAATCTCTGTAGGTGAAGCCGCATGTTTGAGCCCTGCTGGCTAGCAGGGCGAGTTCGGCGAGAACGCTAAGGAGATTTTTGCCAATTGATAGTTCCGACGACGTGGGCAAGCGGTTTCCGTCGCTTTGACAAGACAAAGCGACAATCGGTCGAGCGCGATTCGGCGCTCGGTCCTAGCCGACAGCATGTCGGCATA
>CAYGIK010000010.1:2335-15169 GCA_964350005.1 uncultured Candidatus Saccharibacteria bacterium | reverse complement strand
TGTTGAGACAGGGTCCACCAAAGTTATGAATCTTATGAAAAAAATACCAGAATCAGTAGAGAAAATCAGAGTTTTAATCGGTCTCAATCCTGATGCCCATCAGTACTTTTATGCTAACGCTGATGGAAACTGGCTGGCTTGGCTTTGGAAAAACGGGCTACTCGATGTTATCAAGTCAGCTGCAAACGATACCTCGCAGTATGGCTATAGAACGCCAGAAATAAATTATCTAGTCAGAGTTGCTCCAAATAAGCCTAAAAAGGTCACTGAGATTATCCTGAAAGTACCAGTTTCGGCAGAAACATTTAACCCAGAAGTTGTTGATAGATTTTTGCAAATCTGTAGTGGTTTGCCACACTCAGATCTTAAACGAGTGGTAAATAAAATCCGTGATGAAAAATGGGTTCAGCTGATGAGTTCCTATAATGACTGGGGATTTGAATTCGAGAAGATGTTACATATTCTGATAGATGCCAAAGACTTCGACAACCTCCTGACTCTAGCTGAAGCGATCCTGATTGTTAGAGCTGAAAAACCGGGTAAAAGATTTAATGAAAGTCCGTTTTACTTCAAGGATCTGCATTACACCAAGGTATTTGAATACTTGCTACAGATAGATGATACTAACCTAGAGAAAGCGCTGAGCTTTCTTACAGGGGTCTTGCAGCGCTGTGTTTTATTGGGTTCACGAATTGACGAAGACGAGACATTTGACATAGTGGATGATATCGATCTGTATGATGTGGATCTGTTCGGTTTGGAGCTTGCTACTGATGATCGTTTATCATTACGAAATGATGTAAAAAACCTTCTCGCGGTAATTAAGGGTTATGCAGAGAGACTGATGGGTGATAGATATAGTGGCGAGACCGTTCGTCACATCTATAAAAGTTACTTTGAAACATTACCCCAAAGCCGTTCTATGTGGAGGTTGTGTCTTTTTGTGTTAAGTTTGCGCCCAAATGCCCTTAAGGACGAGCTGAAGAAATCCTTCTTCCACCTCTTTGAAGTTGAACGTTATCATGACTTAATCTCTGGTACTGAATACCTTAAATCTTTGAAGGCTGGTTTTTCTGCCCTTGATGGGGGCGATCAAAGAGCTTATGTCAAAAAAGTTATCGACTACTTTACTAAAAAAGGTGAAGAGAAAGAGAGCGAAAAGGATGATTGGCACCTCAGAGTTGGTTCACGAATTTTGTCTGTAATTTCTGACTGGCTTACTGGGGACGAAAGGCAATTGGCCGGTGAAGCAGGCTTCACCATTGATTCGAACTATCGGCCCCAGCCAATGGTGGGAAAAGTAGTAGGTGGCACAATCATACCTCGGGCCCCCGTAACTCTAGAAGAGCTGAGCCAGCTTTTGGTTCCAGAGATTGCAGAAAAATTACGAGACAACTGGAAACCAGAGAAACTCAAAGAACAAGAAGGTGATGATTTTTTGCATCCTTTGAATGCAGAAGGGTTAGGCGATCTCATCCGAAGCGATATAAAAAGTCGTCTGAACGATTACATTACTAACTCCCAGCTTTTCTTTGATCGGGAGAACCTGGATCCACATTATACCCATACGTTTTTGAGAGGGGTCAGAGAAGCTATAGAGGCCAAAACGCTGGATACGACTCAATTGAATTTAGACAATTTATTGGCTCTCTGTATCTTGATTCAAGAATCAGGAGAAGCAGCTCCTTTTATAAAGGCAAATCGAGGGCGTGAGGATGATCGATCGTGGCTAGCTGGCTGGACTAGCATACATGACGACATGGCCGAACTTGTGCAGACATTGCTTGGTGACGAATCTAAAATTGATTTTCCGGTGTTGAAGGAGAGACTATTCGTGATAATTAGTTATCTTTTGACTCATTCTGACCCACAAGCTCAAGATGAGTCTTTGGAAACCGCATCGATGAAAACTAAAAAGCCGGATAAAGCGGATTATCTAGTCAGTGATCCGTATACTATGGCAATTAATAGTGTCCGTGGTCGGGCATTCCAAGCCTTTGTATCATTTGTGTATCAAGAAGGAAAGATCGCACAGGGTGATGTTAAAATTTCAAATGTAAGCAAGAAGACTTATGAGCAAACTCTTGAACACGAAGACACACGAGCTTTAATGTTCATGTTCGGCCATTATCTTCCAACCTTCTATTTTCGAGACAGAACATGGATAGAAAAACTTTTGCCCAGACTATTCCCACGAGACAAGAAGAATCTCTACACAGCTTCATGGGAAGGGTATCTCTCGACAAATCTGTATGAAGAATTGTTTTTTGATCAAGCCATACAGGAGCTTTATGAGGCAGGTCTCAGCTTAACTGACGAAGATTATCCGAGCCAAGAGCACTTTAAAGAACCAGCAGAAGCTTTAGCAACTCACCTTGCTTTAGCGTTTATACACTTTGATAGATTTGATTTTAATCACAAACTTTTTAATAAATTTTGGTCTGACGCAGGTACCGAGCACCATAAGGCTTTTATTTCATTTGCTGGTCGTCACGCAATTTCTCGAGAGTCTGCTGGAGAATGGTCAAAGCAGAATAAGGTACTCGTAGAAAGGCTCAAGGAGTTTTGGGATTGGGCACTAGAAAATTGCACCACCGATGAGTTGCCTAGTTTTGGCTTCTGGGTCAACACGATAGATTCGGTTTTTGAAGTTAAGTGGCTAGCAGATCACCTAAGATCTACGCTCGAGAAGACCGATGGTTATCTTGAATGGGAATACGGATTAATACATTCATTGGGCGATTTGGTCAAAATATCCCCGGAAGACACTTTAGCGATTTTGCGCTCTCATTTTCTAGAGGAGGTTGCCAAGCATGAACCGGTGAGAACCTGGCTTCATGTTGATGCGGAGGTGATTGAAGTATTTAAACAGCTGTATCAAAATACAGCTACTCGTGAAGCAACCAAGATCCTGATCAATGATCTATTGCCATACAAGAATGGATTGTTTTGGGGGCTCGAAAAAGAGGTCTTAGGGAAAGATAGCAAATCAGATTTATAGTAAAAGTGTTGGAATGATAACCGACCAAGAAATAGCTGAATTCCAGCGGATCTACGAGAAGGAGTATGGAGTAAAGATGGATCGCGAGGAAGTGATTGAATCTGCCTCCAACCTAATCCAGTATTTAGAGATAGCTTTACCCGTTGCATATAGAATTAAGCAAAATAATGCCAAGGAATATAAGGCCCAAATGGCTGAAATTGACAGAAGAGATTAACGCCGTTGATTACCTATCCAGGGGAATCGATGCTCTTGAAGAATCTCTTGAAAATAAAATGGCCTGGAAATGGGTTTGTCTTAACCTATTCAATGCCACTTATGCTTTTGCTATATGCGCTATCAAGGGGACCAACCCAGCTAGGGTTATGACTCCTAATGGGAGAAAGCTAATCGATTTCAGTACGGCTATCAATCGAGCCCAGGATCCCCATTACGCTAATCAACAAGTGTTACGGCTTACGGATAGTCAAGTCTATTCGCTAAGGCGTTTACGACAGGAGTTCAGGAATCAGTTCGAACACTATCAGCCACTATCTTGGTCAATCGAACTTCATGCATTGGCTGAGATAGTACCAGATATTCTGGCTGTAATTAGGTCGTTGGCACTTGAAGTTGGCAATCGGGGGGCGATTAATTTTTCCAATACCCAACAAAGAACCATAAGATCTCTTTTGGCCCGTGCTAATCAGATTACAATGCGGCACCCCATCTTTATCGAAATTAAACAATAGCAGTATGAGCGAAGAAGAAGCTAAGAAAATCCGAGTTATTATTGCCGCTACTTCCGGGTTTCGAGGCATGGCGATTTTTAATCCGAATCAGTGGAGGGGCAATTCTAAGCAAATTGCGGTGTCTTGTGCTAATCAATTGGATTTGTTGCATTTCTTTGCTAACCAATTAACACGGCAATTTAGTGGTCCTGATAAATTCGTTGAACACGCTATCAAAGAGCTTCAGAACCAATGGCAAAAGAGTCCTGGTAAATGGCTTCAAGGTTGTCGCTACTTTGTTGAAGTTCCAGAGGTGCATATCTCCGTAGTTGCATTTCTGGCCACTATTAAAACCTTGCTGGATTTGATGAGCCAATTGTTGAGCGCAGAGAAAATTATCAATGTTTCTGTGGATGGCTTTCATAGAAAGGGCGATATAATCGGCGGAGTAGTGCTGAATGCTTTAGACCGCAACTCAGTTGCTGGTAACAAAGATCGAGCTAAGCGGATTGCCAAGCTCATTGAAGACAATAAAAAGGTATGGATAGATGGGACGGTGACCGCTAGGCATCTCCTTGCTCACCCCATCAAGGGATCCAGCCAAATCTATTTTGAGATTGAGATTACTCAATCTGGTGATGGGACTCCCGGGCTGGCGAATGTAGTGTTGCCCAACTATGAAGATAAAACCTTTGCTGAATATGCTAATGGCCTAGTGCCGGTGATAGAGAAGTTTTGTACGGACTTTTTAAGTTTAATCAAAGCCAAAAATGCAGATAACTGACCAACAAATAGCCGAATTCCAGCGAATCTACGAGAAGGAGTTTGGAGTCAAAATCAGCAAGAAGGATGCTCTTGAACAGGGGACTAAGCTCCTAGTTTTGATGAAAGCCGTTTACCAACCCATCCCATCACAAGGCCACAAAACCCCTCAAAAATCCAGCCCAAAACAGTAGGCCTTGCCACTGTCTCATTTGTCTCATTTTCTCCTATGGGTTCTACAACTGACCCACTTGCCCGAGCTCCTTTTCAAAAGTCCCAAATTATCTCCTTAGGAATGCAATCCGAACCGAGCTGTTGAGCCATATGGGATGAGCAGAGCCAAAAGCTCTGCTTTTCTCTTTATCTACGGGCTTTTTTAGCGGTTCGAATGTTGTATTTTCGTCTGTATTTTCTCCCAACATCTGTGTTACTCGTTCAAATACCATTTTGAAGGCTTTCTGGTATGAAATCTCAACTTTTTTGCCATTTATTATGGGGTTCGAAAATAATAGGGACAAAAGTTGTTTCTTGTCGTCGACCATTTCGATTGTGCTTCGGTTCAAATAAATTCTCCTTGCCTCTTTGGCCATTTGTAAAAAGGTTGACCCCATATCGTAATACTTGAGGTTGGCATTTTTGTGTTTATTCAGTCCGTCCAGCACTTCCTCCTGTTCAATTTTGTATTGCTGGTACTTTTTCTGGTAGAAGTCCTCGCTGATCTTGCCGTCGATCTTATCATCGTATATCTTGTCTAACCTCTGCGTGGCTATTTGGTAGCGTCGCTCAAGCTCGCCTGTAGCCTTTTGTCGGAACTCTATCTCCTCGCCGTGACTTTCCTTGAGAGCCTCTTGGACCCAAGTCAGCATATTCTCTATTGCCTCATCATGTTTCGAGCTTAAGTGTTCGATATTTTCCATTACTTGCTGGTCGATGTTCTCTTGTTTGACCCATTCCTTTTGCTGGCAGAACTATTAGCAAGAACGGTATTAGCAAGAACTCTTATTAGCAAGAACGGTTCTTGCTAACAGCGGTTCTTGCTAACAGTTCTTGCTAACACTTGCTAACACGGTTCTTGCTAACACTTATTGTGCGTGGAGTCCGATATTATCCCGAGTTTGCCGAGGGACCCCGGGAGCCAAATAAGGAAAAGCTTGACTGGGAGCAGATTTTATGATATAATGAAAGAACAGATTTTTAGCCAGTTATCTATGGAAAGATTTGGTGGGGAACAATTTTTGCACCGCAGAGACCAAGAGCTCCACACCGAGGGGCCAGTTAAGCATGAGCAAGAAAGAAGGAAGGTGGCCGGAGAGGAAACATCTCAGAAACCAGCCGAGAAACTTAAAGCTTGGATGGATGTTTTGGAACGCACTCATATGGGGCATCGGGATGACCCGCGAGTATTAGAGAGGATCAAAAAACACTATTGCAAGGAGTATGTTATAAAACAGGCAGAAGTCCCAGAGTCGGCCTTTTTGTTGGAACAACAGATTGCTCGTAATCTGGGGCATGGGAATATTGAGATTACTGATGAGTTCAGAGAACGCAAGACGGCTGAAATTATTCGTAATCAAACAGCTAGTTTAAACAAGTGGGTGGACTATCTCACTTCTACCGATGCGACTTATCCGACTTGGGCCAAGTATTGGGCTTTTCGCTCGATGGTGGGGATGGGCAAACTGGAGAAAAAAGAAGATGAGCAAGGCCGTGAAACAGCTCGCTTTACCAAACGGGACAAAGATACGGTTGCCGCTTTTCCGCCAATGAGTCCGCGCGCCCTAGCGATGACGATTGGTGTAATGGAGAAATGGTTGGCCAAAAAGAACCAAGATGAAGCAGTAAAAAAGCAACCCAAAGCCGAGCGTCAGGCGACTAGGGACATTCCCAACCAAAGCACCAAGTTAAATAATCTAGAATTTAAATCTCTCGTCTCCACCGAAAACTTCTCCAAAATCTATGCCCAGTTCCTAATTGAGATGCCAGAATATTCTACTGAAGGCCTGCAAGAAATCCGCGGACAGTGGACGAAGTACGAACAAGGCTCGGATGCTAAACCTCTGGTGGATTCCCTAGAAGGCTATCCTTTGGAATGGTGCACTGCCAACATTAATACTGCCCAAGATCAATTAGCAGGCGGGGACTTCTATGTCTTTTATTCCATCGATGAAGCCGGTAAGCCGATTATTCCCAGAGTTGCAATTCTGATGCAAGGAAATAGCCACATCGCTGAAGTCCGTGGGATTGCCCCAGACCAAAACGTCGACCCATACATTACTCCAGTGATTGAGGAGAAATTAACCGAGTTCGGAAGCGAAGCTGAACGCTACAAGAAGAAATCCGCCGATATGAAGCGACTCACTAGTATTGAGAGCGTGATGAAGACAGGCGGTGATTTGGATGCGGCTGACTTAAAGTTCCTTTATGAATTAGACAGCCCCATCGAGGGGTTTGGTCACAATAACAGTAAAGACCCACGGATTGCCGAACTGCGCAGTCAGAGAAATCCCGAAACTGATGCCCTAATCGTCTTTGACTGTCGACCAGAACAGATCGCCCACAATGTCAGGGAAATAAATAAGCATACTAAGGCCTATGTTGGCGAACTTCAGCCGGGCATCTTTAATAAACTGTCTCATGATGTAGAGCATATCTACACCGCTTTTCCTGAAGGCAGAGTTAAAATCATCAAAGATTTGGAATTGGGGACAGGTCCAAAAACCGGTGAGGAGTTTATCCAATTTTTAGAAGCACAGGGATACCGTGTTGAGGATTATGCCAAACGGCTTTTAAGGTCGCCAGAGTTTAAGGTGAGCCAAGAGCCCCAAAAGATCGATCTGGTAATTTTGCGAGTAGATAGTATGGGTCGGCAGTTCGCCAATGGCGAGAGTTGGCAGGTAATTAATGAACGGGCTTTGGAGTTTGGGTTAGGTAGATGTCCGGCTGAAGCCGGTCCGCAATTTAGGTCTCAATATTCCAACCAGCCTAAGGGCGAATGGATTGGCATAGGGATGGAACCGATCGCGGACGCGGTTGGCGGCCCGAACGTGTTCGATGTCAACCACGCCGACGTTGAGCGGTGGCTGTTCACGTACTGGACCAATCCCGACCATCACTGGCTTGGCGACCCACAGGTTGCCTTTGTCCGCCGCAAGTAATCTTGGTCCTTGTCCCTTGAACCCTTGGCGTTTTTGGTCCCTTTGACCCTTGGATCTTTATCCGCCGATAGGTGGGGGCGGATTTTAAAACCTTGGATCTTGGTTTTCCGCGCTCGGTTTTTTAAAACTAGAGCGCGGTCCGGACTTATTTTGGTATAATCGCCTTGGAAGTAGGTGAATATGACAGGGATCAAGGTTCCTGACTACCGAAACTAAGTACCCACATCTCCACAGAGTATCCGCGATCAAGGTTGCAGGTAGCGTGAGATGTGCGGCTTCATTAAAAAATGAAGATACTTGGTGCCGATGCTCTGATTGTTCTATTCAATCGAATAAAATACAGCCCAGCCACTCTGCCAGTAAGGCGTTTGTCGGGCAGTGCTAATGGATGGCATCTGGCACATAATACGGACGCGGATGGCGACCCGAAGGTGTTCGATGTCAACCACGACAACGATGAGCGGTGGCTGAACACGAACTGGACCAATCCCGACAATCACTGGAATGGCGACAAACAGGTTGCCTTTGTCCGCCGCAAACCTCTTCGTTTCTCTCTCGACTTTATAGCTCGGGAGAGTTTTTGTTTGTCTTATTTTCTCCCAGAGTTCTATAATTGACCCAGATGTGTCAGCAGTTCGTCAAAAGTTTCGGACTATCTCCTCTCATCCTTCGTTTCATCTCATCAGAATTAGGTCATGCCTCTTCTGATATAGATAGCGCTTCCTGCTTCGCTAAAGCTACGCAGGACTACGATGGAGGGCTAGCGTAGGAATGTAATTCGAACCGAGCTGTTGAGCCATCCTTCGCTGGGGTTTTGTAATAGTATGTCGATAAAATAATCTACCATAGGCTTTTGAAGGTTTTGGCGTATTGGGTCTTTGGGGTCTTGGCAAAATAAACCAATAAGAAAATTGGTTTTATTCTAAGATTTGGTAAGCAAACATATAGCGTTATACTAAATAGTGCAACATCGTAATATGTATAACGCTTTTTGAATGGTAGATTCTGCGGTTGTTATTTATGCACTGGTTAGTACGGGACTATTGTCGATACTGGCTAATTTTGTTGTTAAGGTAATTCCCAAGCGGAAGGAGCATCTTAATAGAACTTTGGGTTATTTTATAGCTCTGGCTGCTGGAGCACTGATTGGGGATGCGTTGATTTATTTACTACCTAAAGCAGTGCATGATGGTTGGACCACGACGGTAACGATGGCGATAGTAAGTGGAGTGGCGCTGATGTTCTTGCTGGAGCGGACCATTACTTGGCGAGAGTTGAAAAATAAGGCGAGAATATCCAGGCGTAATCATGCGGCGATAAGTAATGTGTTTGGTTTTTCTACCCAAAGTTTTGTAGACGGGTTGGTAATTGCCAGTAGTTATGTGGTCAATCTGCAAATAGGAATTGCTACGACAATTGCGGTGATTGTGCATCAGATTCCGCAAGAGATTTCGAATTATGCGATTTTGCGTCGGGCGGGAGTGGGGAGTGTATTTGCCAATCGGATTAATGTGTTGGCGGTTTCTATGTCTTTTGTGGGGGTAGCGGTATCGTTGTTGTTGCCATTTTTGTTTAAGGCTTCATTAACACTGTCAGCTCCTTTTGCTGCGGGGGTATTTTTGTATGTGGCATTGGCTGAATTGATGCCTGATATGATTCGAGAGAGGTCATTTAGTATGACTATTTACCAGACTTTGTTGTTTTTTGTAGGGATTGGATTGATTGCTTTGGTGAAGTATTTTAAGGTGATAATTGGTGCGTTGGATTAGGGTTATCAAGCTTTTTCTGACATTTCAAATTGGTGGAGTGGAATTAAATTTACAATATGGACAAAAAGATTTAGCTGTTCATTCCTCTCAAACGACATTGAGAGGTTGCTATGCGTTGATAGAATATATGATTTAATTAGGACAAGAGCGTTAGAGATGGCAAAAGGGTTTTGGGGAAAATTGAAACGGCCGATTTTGGCATTGGCACCGATGGCGGATGTGACTGATTCAGCTTTTCGTCGATTGATTGCCAAATATGGCAAACCAGATGTGATGTGGACGGAATTCGTATCATGCGACGGACTGTGTTCGTCAAAGGGTCAAACTGTTCTGTTGAGGAATTTGAAATATAGTGTCACCGAGCGACCGATTGTGGCGCAGATTTTTGGAAGTAAGCCAGAGAATTTTTATCAATGTGCCAAGTTACTAAAAAAGCTAAAGTTTGATGGCATTGATATAAATATGGGATGTCCAGACAGAAAAGTGGAAAAACAAGGTGGCGGAGCAAAGCTGATGTTGAATCCTGTTCTGGCAAAAGAAATTATTAGGCAAACCAAACGGGGAGCGGGAGGATTGCCAGTTTCGGTCAAAACCAGAATTGGTTACAACAAAAAAGATTTGGAAGGTTGGGTAGGAAGTTTAATTGAAGCAGAGCCTGATGTTTTGATTATTCATGCTCGTACCCGTAAGGAAATGTCGAAAGTACCTGCGGATTGGAAAGCGGTAAAAGAAGTGGTGAAGTTGGTAAAGAAATCGGGCAAAGATATTTTGGTAATCGGCAACGGTGATGTGAAAGATTTGGAGGATGCCAAAAAGAAGATAAAACAATCCGGTGCGGATGGTGCGATGGTCGGGCGGGGGATATTTGGCAATCCGTGGTTTTTTAATAAAAGAAAAAAGAAAATTAGTTTAGTCGAGAAATTGAAGGTTTTAGTGGAACACGCCAGACTATTTGAGAAAGTTTCAGGGAAGAAAAACTTTGCCGTGATGAGGAAACATTTCAAAGCTTACATTGTTGGGTTTGATGGAGCGGTGGGTTTGCGGGCAAAGTTGATGCGGGCAAACAATTCGAAAGAGGTGGTGGCAACCCTTAGGGCAAAATACCCCAAAATCGGCTTCCAGAGATAGTTATTGCTATTATTTGAGAAGTGTGTATAATGCTTTTGTTGGTAGGTTTTGTCGTTGGTAGGTTTCGTTTTCCTTATGTCTCTTGAAGAGGTAGGGAGTAGAAGGCCAGACGGGGTCACCCTACTCGTATATTGTTCAAAATCCAAAGAGATATGGCTAAGAAACTTTTTGTTGGTGGACTTAGTTGGAATACAACTGAGGACACTTTGCGCGAAGCTTTCGCGCAACATGGTACCGTGGCCTCCGCTCAGATTATCTTCGATAAGATGTCCGGTCGGTCCAAGGGATTTGGTTTTGTGGAATTCGAATCTGATTCAGAAGCGGATGCCGCAGTTACCGCCCTTAATGGTACTGAAGTTGATGGCAGAACCATTACTGTCAACGAAGCGCGTCCAATGGGTGAACGCCCACCACGTCGCGATTTTCGTCGGTAATCGAACTTAAATCAATAAAAATCCGTTCTAGAAGCAATTCTAGGGCGGGTTTTTAGTTGAGAGCAAACAAAAATGGTAAAATATTGGTAGGGTCGATCTTTATACAATCAATTTGGACTTATCCGATATGTTAAATATTATTGCTTTAATTCTGGTTATCATCGGTGGTTTGAACTGGGGCTTGGTTGCTTTCCTGCAATGGGACTTGGTGGCCAACTTGTTCGGCGGCGGTGATATGTTCGCCATGGTTCCTCGCATCATCTATGGATTGGTCGGTTTGGCCGCCCTCTATATGTTGGTGACGATTGGGACTTGGTTGAAGAAATAACTGAACTTATTTTGTTTTGAGGATCGCCCCGATGTAATGTCGGGGCGGTTTTCTTTTTTTTGTTTTTCTTTTATTCTTTTCCGTCATTCTGGCTTGACCAGAATCTTATAATATTTTTTGTCATTCCCGCGTAGGCGGGAATCCATTTTCTTTAATTTTTTTGAAGCGCCACATTGCGCTTCACCAATGGTGTCTTTTCTAGAACAGACACCCAAAAGTCCCCGCCAGGGCCTAAGGCCCCCCTTCGGGGTCGTCGGGATTGTTCGCCTAACAAAATTAGCTTTCTTCGCTTACGGCAAACTCCTCCCTACGGTCGTCAAACATGCCTTCGCCTGCGCTAATTTTGTTGGCTCAATACATCCCTCCTCCAATGGCGGAAGGAGACAGGACGCAATTTGCTCGATGGGATTGGGACACTCGCGACTCGCGACTCATCACTCGTCACTCGTCAGGTAGGATATAATGCGAGGGATGCAAGAAAGACTACAAAAGGTACTGGCTCAGGCTGGGGTTGCCAGTCGCCGTAAGGCGGAGGAGTATATTGCGAAGGGTTTGGTTACAGTAAACGGCAAGGTGGTGACAACGCTTGGGACTAAGGTGGATCCAGCCCAAGACAAAATCGAATACAATGGCAGGTTGCTCAAAAAAGAAGAGCAAGTGATTTATGCTTTTTACAAACCAGCTGGCGTTACATCAACAATGAGTGACCCTCATGCCAAAAAAACAATTGCCGATTATTTCAAGGGCAAGCGAGTTTATCCGGTGGGAAGACTAGATAAATATAGCGAAGGATTGATGCTAATCACAAACGATGGTGATTTAGCACTTGAGCTTACTCATCCGCGATATGAACATGAAAAAGAATAC
The DNA here is from genome assembly GCA_964350005.1 of uncultured Candidatus Saccharibacteria bacterium. Classification (GTDB taxonomy): domain Bacteria; phylum Patescibacteriota; class Kazan-3B-28; order Kazan-3B-28; family Kazan-3B-28; genus JAKLDB01. The sequence continues at coordinate 3,015 of CAYGIK010000010.1, read as the reverse complement.
GAAGTTTTATTGCAAGGGAAGACTGAAGACAATATTCCTAAATTTGAACAGAGATTTAAAATTAATGATGGTTATCGTACTCAGCCAATGAAATTGGTGATGAGCAAAAAAGTGAAGGACAGACAGTGGTTGGTGGGTTTGGTTTTGAAAGAGGGGAGGAAAAGGCAGATTCGCAAAATTGCGGAAATATTAGGCTATCAAGTTATTGACCTCAAAAGGGTTAGAATAGAAAAACTGAAATTAGAAGACCTCCAGCCGGGAAGGTGGAGAGAGGTAAGTCGAGGCGATATAATTTAGATAATTGACTTGGGCCCGTAACTCAGTGGTTAGAGTAGTCCCCTCATAAGGGATTAGTCCTTGGTTCGAATCCAAGCGGGCCCACCACTCTGCTGTTAGGCAGAATAACCAATAACCAATAACCAAACGTTGGTTTACAATTTTGGTTAAAGGAGAGCTTCGCATGAGTTCAAATCTACCCACCGCAAAATAAAATCGCCCCATTGGGGCAATTTCATTTTGGTTGCGGGGGTGAGATGATTTTCCCCGTTGGCTACGGGGGCCCTTCACTCGCCGCACAATGGAAGACAACAAATCTATAGAGCGGTCTCGTGCGCGAACTCAAAATGCTTCGCATGAGTTCAAATCTACCCACCGCAAAATAAAATCGCCCCATTGGGGCA
>CAYGIK010000010.1:0-2235 GCA_964350005.1 uncultured Candidatus Saccharibacteria bacterium | reverse complement strand
ATTTCATTTTGGTTGCGGGGGTGAGATTCGAACTCACGACCTTCAGGTTATGAGCCTGACGAGCTAGCCACTGCTCTACCCCGCGAGCCAATGTTAGCAATTCAACTCATATCTGTCCACCCCTATTAGCCGACTTTGTGCGAACCGAGTATCAATCTCCACCATTTTTCAGGATTAGCTGGTTCCTTCGGAGTGGTTTTTGTTTGGTCTTGAATGTTACCTTCCGTAAACCGTTCAATGCTCTCGTTGGGTATTATTAATACAACTTCTCCAACTTTTTGGTAATTGAGCTTCTCTCGAGCCTCCTTATCTTTAAATGAATCTGTCTGACGATAGGCAATCAGATTCTGCAGATATTTATTTCGCAATTTAAGTTCGGCATTTTCTTCCCGTAACTGGGATAATTCTTTATCGATTTGATAATTTTGCCAAATTGCCTGAACAGTAGAGACTACCATATATACCAAGAGGATTGCCCCCATAGTCATAAACAGTCTCGCACGCAAATCCTTGCCCTGCGGTATTCTGATTTTGGAAGATAACTTTGCCATAGCAGATTTAGTGTAGCAAAGCGAACATTTTGGGGAAGAGGAGAAATGACGAGATCTCAAAGCAACCCTAATCCCGTCGAAGGGTTAGTGTAAAGTTGAGTTTATTTCGATGTGGTGCCAGCGACAGGATTCGCACCTGTGACCAATGGCTTATGAGTCCACTGCTCTACTGCTGAGCTACGCTGGCTCGTCGGGACGGACTCGACTTTACGCTAATTCCTCGACAGGCTTAGAATTGCTTTTCGTCTCGTCATCCCTCCTTTCCTCAAACCGTTTACTGCGCTAGAGCGCTTCGGGGGCTCCTGTAATATAAAGGCAGGAGGTACATGTTTAGTATAGTATAAACGGATAATACAGATACGGATTCTATCGGAAGTTCTGATTGGTGAATGCAGCATGGCATCTTTCTCGGGGATAGTACAAGAGGGGTATTATTAAATTATGAGAACAATTTTTAACGAGGCAGGAAAGCAAGGTTTGTCTAATTTGGTCAGGGGGGAGCTGACAAATGTCGGAATCAGACCGACAGATGTTTTGGTAGTAGCGGTGTCCGGTGGTCCTGATTCGATGGTGCTTCTCGATTTGCTTACCCAGATTTATTGTGGGCATGAGCAGAAATTGCTTGTGGCGCATATTAATCATGGATTGCGGAAGACCGCAGACAAAGAAGAAAAGTTGGTGGAGGATTATGTCAAGAAGCACAAACTGCAGTTTATTTCACGCAGAGTAAGTTTGGAGGGCAAAAAAACGGGCATCGAAGAACGAGCGCGGGAATTGCGATATGCCGCATTGCAGGAAATCGCTTTTGCGCATAAAGCGAGTTGGATTATTACTGCACATACTGCGGATGACCAAGTTGAAACGGTAATTGCGAATTGGATGCGGGGAAGCGGAGTGAGAGGGCTAGGCGGAATGCATTTAGTTGCTGGAAATATTGTTCGACCAATGTTGAATATTCATAAAGAGAAACTGTTGGACTATGCTAAAAAACATAAATTACGGTACGCGGTTGATGAAAGCAATGCTAGTTTTGAATTTACTCGCAATCGGATTCGTCACCAGCTTTTACCAATTTTGAGAAAATTTAATTCACAAATTGATAATCAATTATTGAATAACAGCCGAATTTGGCGACAAGTTGATGAAGCGTTGACGGAACTAGCTAGGATTTATTTGCACCGAATTGGAAAGACAACAAAAGGGCGAGTGGTGCTCTCGATTTCCAAATTGCGGGAGTTGACACCGTTGATACAAGTTGAGGTACTGAAGCTCGCAATCAGGGCGGTGGGAGGCAATTTGGTGGATTTGGAACAAACTCATTTTGTAGAAGTAGGGAAACTTATGGCAAGCTCAAGACATCAGGTTAAAAAAAGGCGGTTGGGGGGCGAATTGTTCATCTCAAAGGCGTATGATAAGATTACGGTTAGTCAAAGTTAGCCTATGCGTCCCGTAGGGAAAATTAGAACGCTTCGGGTGTTGGGCTATGCTTTCTGAAGGATAGGTAAAATATAAGAGTACTTGTCGGGACAATCATGAATTAGACAGTGCCCGAATCTGGTAAAACATAGTTTCTAAATTCTTTTACGGGATGCGCTCAAATTCCAATAAAACTATAGGTTATATCTTGGTCATTTTACTGATGGCGGCATTGATGTATAGCCTTTTTGGCTATAGAGATAAATCA
>CAYGIK010000009.1:0-16037 GCA_964350005.1 uncultured Candidatus Saccharibacteria bacterium | reverse complement strand
TTCAGCAAGCCAACCAGGAACACCACTTGGGGTTGGATTCTTCAGCTCTGCTATTTTCATCGCCTCGCTCCAGAGTTCAGGCGACTTGCGGGCTTTTTGAAAGATAATCTTACCCTTGCGGGACTCACGTTTGTCGGCTCTTTGTTCCTTTTTTTCAGCTACCCATTCTTTTGTCTTATTAACTACTTCAGCAAACTTTTCATCAGCAAAATCTTGGACACGGTCCAAGATTTCTTCTCGAAAAGATTTCTTTTTGGGGTTGTTGCCGAAGTTGTTTTCAGGAGTTTCCATATGAATAAACTATCACTACATAATAACACAAAAAACGGATATTGTCAAAGATTTTATGCTTTCAGACCATATTTCTTCAAATACAGATTAAAACGAAAACCGGCGCACACATGAAGCTTGGAAGCTTCTGCATGCGCCGGTGATAAAGATCAAATTAATCTACTCAACCCAACTCCATCTTTGCCCATCCCAATGGGCATATCTCCTGAATTGCTGTGGGTTAACAAGAGACTCTACGGCAAGAGAGGGTACAACCCCCGTGATTAGAGCTCTGCCCCACTTATCCCGCAAGGCAAAGTGCAGTTGTCCCCCGTTGGGGTTAAGGGGATCTCCTTGGGTCGAGCTTAGTTCGGGAAAAATTCTCCACATGAGTCCTTTCCCATACCCTCCCAAAGTTATCATCACCGTGGGTACACCCAGTGATGTTTCCGTTAACTGGTTTCCAACCATTTCCCAGGTTGACACCAGTTCCACACCTGTCCTAGCTACGATCTCACATCTACCATCGATGCCCCATGACACAGGATAACCTGGGTTTATCGATGGTTCCTCTCCGGAGTACTTCACCCAGAAGTAATCTCCGCTTGGGCCGGAGAACAACAATCTTTCAGACTGCTGCTGGTTGGTTCTGTGGTTTTTTCTCGGCTCTTGTACCACTGCCGGCTCGGGCTCTTTTTGCGGTTCAGGCAATCGCCAAGTTACCTCGGCAACCTCACCAGGTCCGAGTGTGAGTCGACCAACATTCTTGAGCACTTCCATGCTCGAGTTGTCGCCTCCTAGCAGACAGACCTGCCCGAAAATACCCCGAGACCGCTTTAAGCGGTAAACTCGTACTTCGTCCGCCGCCAGAGAGAACCTAAGTTCTGTCCGCTTTTGAACGGAGTAATAACCGCCGTCCCCTTCGATGAGCCCCGTAATAGTAATGCCGTCGAAGACGGTGATTGTCGTCGGGTCTTCCAGTGAGACTCGACTACCTGTAACGGTAATCGTCATCTCATCGTCGGTGGCCCCTGCTGCCACCGATATAAACGCCATCGCTATTAAAGCAACGACGAGGAAAAAAATGGCTCTCATGGAGCCACCTCCCAAAAATAAAGAGTCAAGGGACGCTCCCCCTTGCTGCCAACAGCCTACCACGATAGGTCGATTAGGTCAAATTATCCGCTTCCAGCATTGTTTTCTCGGCGATTATCTCTGGGTACCTCCTATGGTATAATTACCTAGTAAAAATCACCTATGGCGCGTCGTAGAAAGAGAAGAAAAACTGGGGCTCGACGATATCACTATCGTTCTTACCAAACTAGCAAGTTCCTGAAGGACTGGAATTTTGACTTAGAACTTGACCCCGAAGTGACTCGGGAGATTTTTGGTATCGTGCTGGTAGGGTTGGGTGTTTTTACCTTGCTCGCTATTCTAGGTTTAGCAGGAAGCTTTGGACAAATTTTCTATGCTGGGCTTCGGATTGGATTTGGCTGGACTAGTTTTGTCTTCCCCGTTCTTCTCGCCATCGCGGGTGTCGGTTTGTTTTTCCCTTCCCGTTTCAAATTTAAAACAGCAAATGTAATCGGGCTGATTTTATTTGTCGTATCACTGTCCTCACTGATTCATGTTTTTACTGGTCCTGAAGTTGGACTGGATTTAGCGACCTCTGGTAATGGTGGCGGGTATCTTGGCTATTTCATCACTCGGTTCCTAATTAGTGTGATGGACTTCTGGGCATCATTCTTGCTAGTTGCAGTCATGTTTGCAGTTTCGCTTTTATTTGCTTTTGGATTGCCCCTCCGCGAAATATATCTTCGTACTCGGTTCTCTCTGCCGACAATTCCAGATATTAAAATCAATGACAATCTGCCCAAAGGAAAATTGGGTCGCAAAGGAAAAGATGAAGAAGAGGAGGAAGAAGAAGATTCGGCCAAGAGCCCTCTCAAGCCAGTCATCAATGGTGTTAGGGGTAAGGAGACCGACTTCGTTCCCCGCTTTATTCCAAGCGGTGACTGGACTCCCCCATCGCTTGATTTGCTAAGCGATGTCAGTACAAAAGTTGATAGTGGTAATATCACCAACAATGTTTCGATTATTCGTGAGACTTTGGAAGACTTTGGAATTCCGGTAGAAATGCACGAAGTCAATGTTGGTCCAACTGTCACTCAATACACCCTGAAACCTGCCGCCGGTATTAAATTGTCTCGAATTTCCAATCTCTCTAACGACCTAGCGTTATCGCTGGCCGCTCACCCAATTCGTATTGAAGCTCCTATCCCCGGTCGTTCATTGGTTGGAGTGGAAGTTCCGAACAAAAAAACTGCATTGGTTCGTTTGCGTGAAGTAATGGAATCGGAAGGATTTCAAAATGTTAAATCCTTGCTTCGTCTTCCTCTTGGTCGTGATGTCGCAGGTGTGCCAATGGCAACCGACTTGTTGCGGATGCCACATTTGCTAATCGCGGGCGCTACGGGTGCCGGTAAAAGTGTTTTTCTAAATGATATTTTGGTGAGTCTTCTGTATCAAAATTCACCTTCCGACCTTCGGCTAATCTTGGTCGATCCCAAGCGAGTTGAATTTACTAATTATAATGATGTCCCCCACCTTCTCTCCCCCGTCATCGTTGATCCGCATAAAACCATCAACTCAATGAAGTGGTTGGTGGCGGAAATGGAGCGTCGCTATCGGGTGATGTCTGAACTCAAAGTCAAAGAAATAATGAGCTTCAATAAACAGGTCGGAGAAGAAAACAAACTTCCTTATATTGTGCTGGTTATTGATGAGTTGGCCGACTTGATGGCAGTATCCGCTCGCGAAGTTGAGGCCTACATTTGTCGTCTTGCTCAAATGTCCCGCGCTGTCGGTATTCACTTAATTCTCGCTACCCAGCGTCCGTCGGTAGATGTCATCACTGGTCTCATCAAAGCAAACTTCCCCTCCCGAATTGCTTTTGCCGTCACCTCCGGCGTTGATTCTCGTACCATTTTAGACACTGTCGGTGCTGACAAATTATTGGGCAATGGAGATATGCTGTTTATGCCTTCCGACGCCGCCAAACCAAAACGTATTCAAGCATGCTTTATTAGCGACAAGGAAATTAAATTAGTCACAGACGCCCTCAAGTCGATTGATGCCCCGCAATATGTACCGGAAGTTTTGCAGGACACAAAATCGGGTATCGGTTCTTTTGGTGGCAACGATAGCGAGTCCGACCCTCTAACCAACGAGGCGATTGAGCTAGTGGTAAAGACAGGCAAAGCGTCGGCATCATATTTACAGCGCCGTTTCCGCGTTGGTTATGCTCGCGCCGCCAGACTTTTGGATATTTTGGAAGAAAAAGGCGTGATTGGCCCGGGTGATGGAGCCAAGGCGCGTGATATTTTAATTAAACGCGAACAACTCTCCAGTTTCACTGGCAGAAAAGATTTGGACGAGACAACAGGTGAAGAATTTGTTGAAGGAGAAGACTATTAAACAATTAAAAATTAAGAAGTAAAAATGAAAAATGGGGGCACAGTAAATACTACGGTAGATATTCATGAAAGGGCATACTCGTTTTCACTCGGATTAGTAAATCTTGCCCGCGGAATTGCCCCAGACAACACTAATCGCTCCTTGATCAATCAACTTGTTCGTGCAGGGACATCAGTATCAGCCAACCTACACGAGGCTAACTTGGGCTCCAGTCGGAAGGACTTCGTAAACAAGGTAGCTATTGCGCTTCGAGAATCTGCGGAAACACTGTACTGGCTGCGATTATTGCGAGATTCTGAGTATTTGTCCTCTGAACTTGCCAATCCACATATCCAAGAAGCCCAAGAAATAACAAAAATTTTAGCTAAAATAAAAATAAATGCGCAGGCGCATACCTAAATTTTTCATTTTTCATTTTTAATTTTTCATTATGCCTTCTGATCACTCATTTGATATCGTATCGGAAATAGATGGCCAGGAACTGGTCAATGCGCTTGACCAAACCCGAAAAGAAATTGCCGTAAGGTATGATTTTAAAGATGTTCCGGTAGAAATCAAACTAGAAGGCGACAACCCCAAAGGGGCCCCTTCGGGGCTAGTGATTACAACCGCGGATGAGTATAAACTAAAGGCAGTTAGAGATGTGTTAGATACGAAGTTGTTGCGTCGAGGCCTAACCCTTAAAATTCTAGGCGAACCCAAAAATGAACCAGCCACACAGGGTCAAGTCCGTTCCACCGTTCCTCTTATTTCTGGTGTCTCCGCAGAACGGGCCAAGCAGATTAATAAACTAATTCGCGACAGGTTTCCAAAAGTCAAAACCACCATTCAGGGTGAAACTATCCGCGTCACTAATCCTAGTCTCGACACGCTTCAGCAGGTTTTAGACTTGCTCAAAAACTCCAATTTAGATATTTCCCTTCAATTTATTAATTACCGTTAATTTTTAAGAAAGGATTTTCATTATGGCTAAACCCCCAGTTATCTCCCCCGCTAGCACTCTTGATGCCACTCTGCAGGCAATTCATAAAGATTTTGGCGAAGGCTCAATTATGCGTTTGGGCGATACCAAATTACTGGATGTGGAAGTAATCCCAACCGGCTCTCTGGGATTAGATATTGCGTTGGGTGTGGGCGGTGTTCCAAAGGGCAGGGTTATTGAAATCTTCGGACCTGAATCTTCGGGCAAAACTACGCTGGCTTTAAACATTGTCGCTCAAGCGCAAAAGAACGGTGAAATAGCCGCCTTTGTTGACGCTGAGCACGCTCTCGATCCTGAATACGCTAAGCGCATTGGAGTAAACACCAAAGAACTGCTTATCTCTCAACCGGATACAGGTGAACAAGCACTTGGCATTGTCGAGGCGCTTATTCGTTCCAATGCAGTCGGAATCATAGTAATTGATTCCGTTGCCGCGCTCACTCCCAAAGCCGAAATAGATGGTGATATGGGAGACTCACACATGGGCCTACAGGCAAGATTGATGAGTCAAGCACTGCGCAAAATTACCGCCATCACCGGTCGTTCCAAAACTACCATTATTTTCATTAACCAAATTCGGATGAAAATTGGAATTATGTTTGGCAATCCAGAAACCACTACCGGTGGGAACGCGCTCAAATTTTACTCTTCAATTCGAATGGATATTCGTCGGGTGGAAACTTTGAAAGAGGGTGACAATCCTATTGGCAACCATGTTCGCGTGAAGGTTGTAAAAAATAAAGTGGCTTCCCCGTTCCGCCAAGCCGAATTCGATATTATGTTCAACCAAGGCATTTCCCGCGCTGGTGAAATAGTGGATTTGGCCGTACCACTTAGCCTCTTGAACAAAAGCGGCGCATGGTACGAATACAACGGTGAGAAAATTGGACAAGGCCGCGAAGCCGCTAAACAATATCTAACTGATAACCCTAAAGTAGCCAAGGAACTCGAGACAGCCATCCGCCGCCTTCATGGCGTAAAGTAGTCTTGCTTTACTTGATCCTTATCGGGTGTATACTAGACAAAACTAAAACCGCTCCATCTGGGGAGCTCTTTGACAAGTGGTCTCTTGGAAATCCTCACCGAAGGAGGTGAAACCATGGATACAATCATCGGAAAATTTAAGCTACTCATTTACGACGATGAGTTAGAGCGTGGTTTGAAGAGAATGCTGAATACCGAAGTCAGATGGTCTGATGAAGGCGGTATTCGCTTTTTGGTTATTCCTCCCATTGAACTTGTAAACACAGAGCAAATAGAAGCTTTGGACACCTCCAGTTATCACGCCATTTCTCGCACCGTATTTGATGGGTGGGAGAAAAAGGAGGATGAAACTGATGAGGGAGGGGAAGGAAAGATAACTGATAAAGAATTTTATCAGGTGCTTCTCGAAAAATTTAAGGTAGGGGTATGATGATTCAATCCGAGAAAACCACTTGTATAAAATAGGGCGAGGACAGTGAATGTCCCCGCCCTATTTCCGTATCCAAATTAGATAACTGTCACGGGTGTTCCGTTTGGCGCCCAAGCATACATAATTGCCGACTCAGCAATTCCCCATCGAACACATCCATGCGACACTGGCCGTCCGAGATGGGAGTAGCCTTCATACAATCTTCCTTTGGTATATAACCTGCCGCCGGCGTAAACCTTGCCTTCTTCGTACTTAGCGGGATTCACTTTCCAATAAGGGAGCGAGTGCATCCCGTAACCCCTAAAACCATTTTTTACACTACTAAGCCCCATCCAATTTGGCATCCACAAAGCATATTTACTAGAATAGGCGTCTGGAATATGGTTCATGATTGTATATTTACCAGCGGGAGTAGTATAACCGCTTTTCCCAGAAGATATCGGAAGAGTTGCGACTACAAAACCACTTTCTAACCACTCACCTACCTGACCTTTACGGTAAATTTGAACCTCTCTAGTATTAAACGATTGGACTGCTAATATGTCTCCAACTGTAATTGTGACGACAATCGGTTCACCCGTAAGCCACTGTCCGCCATTAGCCAACTGGAAGTATTCTTTATATTGACCCGTCCGTTCAGGTGCTTTCATATTGAAACTAAAGTCTGAGGTTCGATTAGAAAAAATATTTCGGCGTTCTCCCGCTAGACCAATTCTGGTTGGAGATAACCAACTATCAGTCTTCCATATACTAACCCGATTTTTATCACCAGTCGAAAAAACAGTACCCAATTGCAAAGTAGCACTATCCCAAGCGATATCACTAGTATTTCGAACGGATATAGTTATTGGCGTAACGGCGTTCGGTTGAGTATGAATAATAGTAGTCGAAGCATTCAAAACATAGTCGGTTGGGCTAATCGACTGGGCATTAGTCTGATAAATGTTCCAAAACCCCAATACTCCAACTGCGGTGAGAATCCCCCACTTGAGCGAATAAAGCCAAAAGTATTTTTGCATTTTATTTTTTGTTTGAGAGATGCATTAGACATTCTCAGTATACCAAAAAAACCGCTCCCAGTCAAGAGTTTTCATCTGGGATGGTTATAGAAACACTTTTATACAAAAGGCAAAAACGCCTGCAGATTGCTGTTGCTTGCCAACATTTGCCAAGTGATAGCAACTACCAGACCGATAAACGAAACCAAAGTCAGCCACAATAACCAATGTGGAGCATTGTCATTCTCTTCGGGCATCTCAATAATCGTCAACCGCTTCTTTGATTTAGCTCGGTTAAGCGCTTGGCGCAAAATTGCAATTGTTTTCTTTTTTGTCATTGTTCTAATTATAATCTGGTACCACTACAATAACAAACTCCCCGCGCGGTGGATGTTTGGTAAAATGTTTCAGAGCGTCGTCCAATGACATTTTCAGCACCTCCTCATGTATCTTTGTCAGCTCTCTACCAATCACTACCTTACGATTATCTAAAATTTGTCGAAGTTCTGCTAAGGTTTTTAGTATGCGGTTGGGTGATTCAAATAAAACTATCGGCACCGCCAAATCTTTCATTTCTTTCAAGAGAGTCTGGCGCCCCTTTTTCTTAGGCAAAAACCCCACAAACATAAAACTATCGGTTGGGATTCCCGCCACGCTCAAAATTGCCGTCACCGCACTAGCTCCCGGAATCGGGACTACCGCTATCCCCGCTTCCCGCACTCGCTCCACTAGTTCACCGCCGGGATCGGCAATGTTTGGTGTGCCTGCATCGCTTACTAAAGCAATATTCTCGCCGTGTCCTAACCGCTCCACTAGCCGGTCGAGCTTAAAAGACCCGCTATGTTGATGAATCGTCAGCAGGGGTGTTTTAATATCGTATTTATCCAAAAGTTTGCGTGTCTGTCTCGTATCTTCCGCGGCAACCGCATCAGCTTCTTTCAATACCCTAATCGCTCGCAGGGTAATATCTTCCAGATTCCCAATTGGGGTTGCCACGATAAACAGTGTCATTTCATCAAATCTTTAAATTGGTGATAAATCTTTCCCCATGAAGCTAGGGTCAAGTCCTGCGCTCGTGTCTTGGGGTCAATCTTCAATTCTTCCAAAGCTTTTATAACCACCTCATCATCCAGCCATAATCCTCCAGAGAGAGAATTGTGCAGTTGTTTCCGTTTCTCTCCAAACCCCGCCTTTACTATTCGGAAAAAAAGTCTCACATCATCAATTTCGAAGGGTATTTTCTTCCGAGTTTTGATTCGCACAATCGCTGAATCAACTTCCGGCTTCGGCCAAAAAGAAGTTCGAGGCACCTGGGCGACAATCTCAGGCTCACCAAAAAACTGTACCGAAATTCCCAAAACACTCATCTCCCCCGGCCCCGCAACGATTCTTTCAGCTACTTCTTTTTGCATCATCACCACAATTAAATCGGGAGGAAAGTCGGTTTCTAAAAACAACTTCAAAATTGCCGAAGTGATGTAATAAGGAAGATTGGATACTAGCTTATATCCGGTTTTTCCACTCTTCACTTTTGACCACTGTTTGTATAGGTTGTGAATGTAGTGACCGTCAAGCTTCAGAATATTGGACGGCAAAATATCCAAATTGGTGTATCCACTACCCAAAGCTCTTAAAATTTCCAAAACTTTTTTATCAGTTTCAACTGCCAACACTCGACCGGCCAACTCTGCCATTGGGAAGGTCAGCACCCCAAATCCCGGACCGATTTCAATCACAAAATCTTTCTTAGTCAAATCCGCGGCCTTCAAAGTTTCCTCTAATGCCTCCTTATCCAATAAAAAATGCTGACCCAAACTTTTTTGGGCCGATACATTATAGTAAGTCAGCAGACTTTTGACAGTTTTGAGGTCAGTTAAATCTAACATGGTAGGTCTTGTCTATATTTTAGGTGGAGTGAGGAGCAGGCGGCTAGTCCGAGCTTGTGAGGATTGGCTTCGCCAACCGCCGATGAGGGGAGAACACACCTCGTTCTTCCCTCATAGCTTAAATTTTGTAATATTTAATCTGTATTTTCCCCGCCCCCAGAGGGGCAATTTGGGCAAAGGCGGGTGCGTTCAAATCCAAATCAATACCAGTGACAACGCTTGGACCGTAATCATTTACAATCACATCTACGGTTTTGCCAGAATTAATTGCGACTACACGCAATTTTGTTCCTTTTGGAAATCTACGACTCGCCGTTGTTAGTTTATCACCAAACCTGTACCAAGTGGCTAATCCCGAGTAAATCGGTGACTTAGGTTTTGCCACAACCGCGGTAGCCACTTGAGCCTCTTTCGCCAACTGAGCCCGCTTGAGTTTCAAATTGGTTGCGACCGTTGAATCGAGTGCTTGAGTTCCTTTGTCCGTAATAGTAATAGTCATTGCGTCAGTCAACTTGGTTTCAGGCGTTGGGTCGATATTTAATCCTTCATAACTCCCCCATTGCGCTAACAGCAGTTCGGAAACATCCTGCGCTTCAGTTTCGGTATTCCAAGCGAGTCCGTTATAACTAATAGTAACGGAATGACAAACTGTCGAATTAGCCTCCAATTGGCTAACCGCTAACACAGCTAGTGCCAGCAAAACAATATTGATGACGAACGGCCACCGAGAAATCATCCCGTTACAAACCCTCAGCAAAAAATAATTCTAGAGAATTATTTTTTATACGCAGTTATAAGTATGTTTTTAATTTGGGTGTTCATTTTTTAGGATAATGCCAACTTTACAATCTAGACAGGTCTGGAGTGGGACTCATTTTGTTACCTTAAGTCGTGCCAGCTCGGCGGCAAGTGTTTTGATTCCAGAATTGACGAATGCGACCGTCACAATGTCGGCGGTCCGACTAATTACCACTCCGTCGCCAAATTGTTGGTGACAAACTTTAACTCCGGGCTTGAGGCTATCAGAATATTGAATTCTAACTTTCCCCAAGATTGGAGTTCGAGAAACTTGGGTTTGGTGAATAATTGTTTCAGTCAGTTCTACCGGCAAATCAGACAAAAACCGTGATGGCGGATTGATTTGAGGACTTCCATAAATCATCCGTTCCCGTGCGTGCAGTAAGTAAACCCGTTTTTTTGCTCGGGTAATTGCCACATAACAAAGTCTCCGTTCTTCCTCCAGCTCCTGCTGGTCCATTAAGCTTCGGCTGTGAGGGAACAAGTTCTCTTCCATCCCCGCAACAAACACATAATCAAACTCTAGCCCCTTCGCCGAATGAACAGTCATCAAAGTAATCGCATCCTCGCTGGGACGGTAGTTGTCGATGTCGGAAATCAAAGCTACTTCTTCTAAAAATGTTTGAATGGCAAGAATATTTTCGAGATGGTCATATTTTTCCATTACCGATTTCAGCTCATAAATATTTTCCAACCGAGTCTGGCCTTCGATTCCGGAATCGGTCAGCATCTTTTTGTAACCGGTTTCAATCAAAATCGCATCTAGTAGCTGGCTCAAAGTCACTTTAGTGATTTTCTTCTCCAGCCGTTTTAGTATGGCGGAAAAGTTTTTCAGAGGCTCAGGCAATTTGGTTTCGGTCAGCAACCAAATTCCCGCTCCCACCCCCTGTTTCCCAGCATTTTTTAGGAGATCTTCCCACATCTTTTTGCCAATTCCCCTAGTCGGCACATTGATAACTCTCTCCAATGCCAAAGTATTGTCAGGGTTGATCAAAAGTCCCAAATACAAAAGTATATCTTTGATTTCTTTTCGTTCGTAAAACCGTACTCCTCCGATGACCCGATATGGCATACCAGCTCGAAGTAGAGACTCTTCAATACTCCGCGACTGTGCGTTTGTCCGGTACAAAACAACAGCATCATTGAGCGATATTTGGTGTTGGAGCTTCAGTCGCTCAACCTCATTGATAATAAATTCTCCCTCGCTCTTTTCGGTAGCTGCTTCGTAAATCACTAACGAATCCCCCGCCGGTTGGTCGGTCCAAAGTTTCTTTTCGCTTCGATTACGATTGTGCACGATAATTGAATGAGCGGCATCTAAAATATTTTGCGTAGAGCGGTAATTTTGCTCCAGTTTAATCATTTTTGCCTCGGGGTAGTCGCGATGGAAGTTGAGGATATTTTTGTAGTTGGCTCCTCGCCACGAGTAAATCGACTGCCAGTCATCTCCAACCACAAACAAGTTACGGTATTTATCAGCCAACAGTTTAACCAACTCATATTGGGCTGTGTTGGTGTCCTGATATTCATCCACTAATATATAAGGAAACTGATTCTGGTACTTCTCTAGGATTTTCGGGTTCTCCCTGAAAAGCTCCACCATCTTCATAATGAGGTCGTCAAAATCTAGCGACTGATTTTCTCTTAAAATTTGCTGGTAAACAAGGTAGACCCGAGCAACCAACTGTTGAAAACTACCCTGCGCCAGTTCACGATATTGAGCTTCTGTCAGCAATTCATTTTTTGCGGAAGAGATGTGCGCTCGTATTGCTTCGGGATGAGTTCTTTTAGTGTCCAGTTCAAGTTTTTGCATTGCCCGCTTTACCGCGGTCAGCGAATCGTCGCTGTCCAAAATCGTAAACTGCCGACTGTATCCCAAATGCTCCGCTTCAACTCGCAGAAGTCTAGCGCAAAGCGAATGAAAAGTGCTGATGAAAAATTGTTTCTTTGTCTTGAGCTTCAAAAGCTTCATCACTCTTTCACTCATTTCCCCTGCCGCCTTGTTAGTAAAAGTAATCGCTAAAATATTTGCTAAAGGAACATCGTGGTTTTGATGTAAATAAACTACTCGATGAGTTAGTGCTTTAGTCTTGCCCGAGCCAGCTCCCGCCAACACTAAAACGGGGCCCTTCAATGCCTTTACCGCCTGCACCTGCTGGTCATTTAATCCCCTTAAGCTATCCGACATATCCCGCAGAAGAATTTAGAAGATATATCCCCTTGTTCGACTTGGGCCCTATTCAGTCTACTATCACACTTGATTGCCCAACTATAATTAGCTTGTCCCACAGAGTATATATCTTTCGCCCAAGGCGTTCTAAATTTCTCTACAGGGCATACTTTCATATTATATAGAGGTCATAGGAGTTTGTCGGCTTATTATAATTTTTCTAATCCCAAAGCCTACTTTGCTATACTATAAGGACTTGTCCCGTTAGAAATTTAGAAAACGGGCAGTCTAGATAAGGGTAGAATATAGATATAACTATACCAAGCATAAATTTCTAACGGGATGTCCGGACATTCAAAATGGTCTACTATCAAGCGGAAAAAAGGTGCTCTCGACGCTAAAAAGGGCGCCGAGTTTACCAAGCTCGGTCGTCTAGTTGAAGTTGCTGCCAAGTCTGGCGCCGACCCAGCGATGAACTTTCGTTTGAAACTAGCAATCCAAAAAGCCAAGTCGGCAAACATGCCTTCCGCCAACATTGATAAAGCTATTCGCAAAGGCGCTGGGCTCGACAAAGATAAAAGCAGTATTGAAGAAGTGCTATATGAAGGAATGGCTCCGGGCAATGTTGCGGTAATGATTCAAGCACTCACCAACAACAGAAACCGCACCGTGTCTGACCTGCGCAATCTATTTACAAAATTCGGTGGGAGTTTGGGCAATAGCGGTTCAGTTGCTTGGCAATTTGCCAATCGCGGGGTTTTGATTATTCCTAAAACTGATCCCGAAATTGAGCTAAAAGCAATTGAGGCGGGCGCTGAAGATATTCAGGACCAAGATGATGTTATGGAAATCTACACCAAACCAAACGAACTCAATCAAGTAAGACAAGCCTTAATAAATGCTGGGGTGACAATTCAGGAAGACAAATTAGCATTGGTCCCTACCACTACGGCTAAAATTACTGACCCCAATATTGCCAGCAAGGTTATCCAATTAATGGATGCGCTGGAAGATAACGAAGATGTCACAGAAGTTTTCAGCAACTTCGACATTGATGACACCATCTTAAACTCCCTCAGCTAGTCTCATAGACAAATAGTGAAAAGTTAAAAGTGATAAGTGATAAGTTCTGGTAGCCATCTCCGACAGCTTTCATTATCGCTCCTAGATACTAGTCGCTAGATACTAGATACTATCCCTTATTTTTCATTTTCCACCATGTCTTCCTCCCAAATCATTCTCGGACTCGACCCCGGAACCGCTAAAGTCGGCTACGGTGTTGTGGTTGCTGATTCGGCATCGGTCAAACATATTGCTCACGGTTGCATCACTACCCCCAAAGAAGAATTGATGCCAGATCGTTTAAATCAAATTGCAAAGAAACTGAGGGAAGTCCTACGAGAATTCCAGCCCGACATTGTGGCGGTGGAAGAACTATTCTTTGCCCAAAATGTCACTACCGCAATCAGCGTGGCACAAGCTCGAGGCGTTCTTCTGCAAACTGTCGCCAATCTAAGTATTCCAGTTGAGCACTACACTCCCCTGCAGGTGAAGCAGGCACTAACCGGCTACGGCAAAGCGGACAAAGTCCAAATCCAAAGAATGATAAAAATGATTTTAAATCTGGATGAAATCCCTTCGCCTGATGACGCTGCAGATGCACTCGCCATCGCCATCACTTGTGCCAACTCGTCAAAACTGGCAAGTTTAAAGAGAGATTTATGATAGGAAGTATCACAGGGACTATTGCAGTAAAAGGACTCGACTGGCTCCTCCTCCAGACTACTGGTGGTGTGGGCTATAAAGTATTCGCCACTCACGCGGTTATCTCCACAGCGGTTATTGGCGAACAACTAGAACTACTGACTCATTTAATAGTTCGGGAAGACCAGATGTCTCTTTATGGTTTCGCAACTATGGCCGAACTAAACTTCTTTTCCCAACTCATCACCATTAGCGGTGTCGGGCCAAGGTTGGCGTTAAGTATCTTAAATTCCGGTTCGGTAGAAGATTTAAAAACTGCGATTGTCAGTAATAATCTGGCAGTGCTAACAATGATTAGCGGTATCGGCAAAAAGACTGCCGAGCGGATTATGGTGGATTTAAAAAACCGTTTGGATATTATTGGCACCACTTATTCTCCTGACACCGAAGATCTTTTGTCGGCGCTTACAGGGCTGGGGTATAATGCATATGAAGTGCGTCAAATTTTGACTAGTCTGCCGAAAGATTTGGGCACTACCGAAGCCAAGCTAAAATACGCGCTTCAACACTTAGGAAAGAAATAAACTTATATTGGCCTAATTTTATAGATCATGAAAGGAAGTCATTTTCTGTTCGGTGAGATGGATATGTTCGATCAACTGCTTTTGCTGTTGATCGGTCTCGTCATTTTGTTGGTGAACCTAGGGATGATGTCGGTTAGTTGGTTGGCATACTGGCCAATCTTGCTAATTGTCATTGCTCTGAAAGAAATGCTGCAAAGTAAATAGTTCTGATTTGAAAGGCAAAAAAGTAATCATTGGTTCAATCATTTTAGGCGGCCTAGCAATTATCTTGCTAGGCGCCTATTTGTGGATGTTTGCCCCAGCCAATTACAAGGGCTCGCAGTATTTATTTACTGTCGATTCTGGTCAGTCTATTTCTCAAGTCGTTTCCGGATTATACGAACAGGGGTTCGTCCGCTCCACGCTAGGTGCGCGGATTGCTTTCAAACTAAGTCAGGTTCGGGTTATTCAGTCAGGCACTTATAATGTTTCACCTCGAATGGATGTCTGGCAAATTGCTTCGATTTTTGGTTCTGGTACTTCTGCCATTTCCAATGTCACTATTCCCGAAGGCTATACCGTTCAGCAGATTGCTGATTTGTTTGAGAAAAAGGGACTAGTCAATGCGGATGAATTTGTCAGCGCTACAAAAACTTGGACAAGCGACGATGTTTTTTTGGAGTCTCGCACAAAGAAAGATTCTCTGGAAGGATATCTTTTCCCCGACACTTACCGCATCAATAAAGGAATGCCAGCAAAAGATATTATCAGCATGATGCTGAATAATTTTCAGCGTCGCATCGCTCCTCTCCAAACCCAAATTGATAAAAGCGGATACAGTCTAAACAAAATTGTTATCCTTGCCTCACTGGTGGAAGACGAAGCCCGTACCGAAACCAATCGCAAATTAGTTGCTCAAGTTTTACTCAATCGTTTAGCCAAACCAATGCGGCTGGATGTTGATGCAACTGTTCGCTACATCACCAATAATTGGACAAATCCAATTACCAAAACAGAACTCGCTAGCAACTCGCCGTATAACACCAGAAAAGTTTCAGGTCTTCCGCCAACTGCCATTTGTAGCCCCGGTTTGATGTCCATTAAAGCTGTTCTCTTCCCCACACCCACCGACGCATTGTATTATCTTACGGGCAATGACGGCGTGATGTACTATGCTAAAACCCTCGACGAACACAACGCCAATAAAGCTAAATATTTGTAAGTGGTCCGTCCTCATCAATTCGTTTTAGTCGGCGGACTTGGCTGTTTACTCGGCATTGTTTTGGGTGCTCAATTCAATTTGTCGTTAGTCCCAATGGGAGTAGCGGGAATTTTGTTAGTGGTGCTGTTATATTTTCGTCCACCACCAGTCGTGCAGGTGATTTGTATTTTCATGATTGCATTATTACTGGGTTGGTGGCGTTCGGAAACGATCTTCTCCAATCGCCCAGAAATTTCAGATTTAAACAATCAGATTTTGGCAGTCGTGGGTCGGGTTGTAAGTGATCCCGCGGTAACCGGCAACCAACAAACCCTCCAACTGGAAATTTATTCAGTAGATGAACAGCCCCGTAAATTCAAGACCTTGCTGAAGGCTTGGCATCTCCCTGCTTTTCAATATGGAGACCAGCTCATCGGCAGCATGAAATTCTCTCTACCCAAAAACTCTGACCAATTTAATTACGGTAACTATCTCGCCAAAGATAATATCTATATTACCGCCAACCAAGCCGGCAACCTCACTCTTGCTCCGCCAATCCGATTTACCCTGCTTA
>CAYGIK010000008.1:174-17869 GCA_964350005.1 uncultured Candidatus Saccharibacteria bacterium | reverse complement strand
GTAAGGCGGGGGTAAAATTGATTATCCCTGAATTTAAATACTGTACTGACAATGCTGCAATGGTGGGAGCGGTGGCGTACAACCGCTATGAGGGAAGAATGGGGTGCGTTCTCCCCCCATCGGCGGTTGGCAAAAGCCAATCCTTGCAAAGCTCGGACTAGCCGCCTGCTCCTCACTCCATCTCTAAGGGGCGAGAGATTCAAGTGGTACAATGCCAATGTGGTGACGGATTAGGAGTATGGCCCCGTAGAGAAATTTAGAATGGTTATGTTCTACGTCTATGTGTTGTCTAGCGTAAAACACGACCAGATCTATGTCGGGCTAACAAACAATTTGCGTAATCATGTGGCAGAACATAATCAAGGTCTAAGTTCAGCTACTAAGCCATATTGCCCTTGGCGGTTGATTTACTACGAGGCCTGTTTGACTCTTTCCGACGCGCAACGCCGTGAACGGTATCTCAAGACAACCCAAGGGCGAAGGTTGCTTTATCGAAGATTAAAGGATTATATATATCAGAAGGCGTTATAGCTTCTAAATTTTTCTACGGGGTGGATAAGAGTTTCAATTTTATAGAGCTGGAGCCAAAAATTTATCGTCTCTGGGAAGAGGCGGGTGCTTTTACGCCCAAAATTGATTCGGACAAAAAACCGTATGTTATTACAATGCCACCCCCTAATGCATATGACCAATTACATATAGGGCATGCGTTATTTGTGGCGGTGGAAGATATTATGATTCGCTACCACAGACTAAAAGGCGAGCCAACATTATGGTTGCCCGGGGCTGATCATGCGGGTTTGGGTAGCCAAGTATTTTTTGAAAAGTTGCTCCAAAAAGAGCGAGGTATTAGTCGCTTCGATTTAGGTAGAGAGAAGTTTGTGGAAGAACTGCACAAACATATGACTACCACGCGGGGGATTATGGAAAACCAGTTGAGAAGTTTAGGCGCCAGTTGTGATTGGACGCGTAAGAAATTTACATTAGACTCCGATGTAAGTCAGGCGGTATATTACACCTTCAGTAAAATGTATAACGAAGGGCTGATTTACCGTGGAGAGCGAATTGTGAATTGGTGTAGCAAGTGTGCGACGGGGCTTTCGGATTTGGAGGTGGAGCATAAAGAAATAGAGGGAACGCTTACATACATAAAATATCCTTTTGCTGACGGTTCGGGGTTTATGACAGTTGCGACTACTCGTCCGGAAACGATGCTAGGTGACACGGCGGTGGCAGTAAATCCGAGTGATAAACGGTACAAAGATTTAGTTGGGAAAATGATAAAGCTGCCACTGACAGAAAGAGAAATTCCGATTGTCGCGGACGAGGCGGTTGATAAAGAGTTTGGGACTGGGGCGGTGAAGGTGACTCCCGCTCATGACCCAACCGATTTTGAAATTGCGGGCAGGCACAAACTACCATTGATTTTGGTAATAGACGAGCGGGGCAAAATGGCGGAGTCTGCGGGTGAGCCGTATGCTGGTATGAAGATAAAGGAAGTACGGGAAAAAGTGCTGGCCGATTTGGGAGGGTTGGGATTGATTGAAAAAGAAGTGAAGCACAGTCACAGTGTGGGACATTGTGAAAAATGCGGAACAATGTTGGAACCGTTCGTGTCTCGGCAGTGGTTTGTAAAGATTGCTCCTTTGGCCGGTCCTGCAATTGAGGCGGTGAAAAAAGGGAAGATTAAATTTACACCTGAACGGTTTGAGAAGATTTATTTCAACTGGATGAACAATATTCGTGACTGGAATATCAGTCGGCAGGTGTGGTGGGGACATAGGATTCCTGTCTGGTATTGCCAGACAGGAATAATCTCCAATCTCCAATCTCCAATCTCCAATGGGGGAGAGAATTTTGTAATATCACAAGATAGACCTGAGAAATGTCCGATATGTGGCAAGTGCAAGATGGAGCAAGATCCAGACACTTTGGATACTTGGTTTTCTTCAGCTCTTTGGCCTTTTACGACTTTGGGCTGGCCCAAAGAGACCCCCGACTTTAAATACTTCTATCCGACAACAATGATGGAAACGGCGTATGACATTATCTTTTTCTGGGTGGCTCGAATGATAATGATGGGGATTTACTGTACAGGCAAAGTGCCGTTTGAAACGGTGTTTTTCAACGGGTTGGTGAGAGACAATCATGGCCAAAAAATTTCCAAATCAAAGGGCAATATTATCGATCCGCTGGTGATGGTAGAGAAGTATGGGGCGGATGCTCTGCGGATGGGTTTGATTGTAGGAACGGCGGCTGGTAACGACACTAATATTTCTGAAGACAAGATTCGGGCGTACCGCAACTTTGCCAACAAGATTTGGAATGCGGCGCGGTTTATACAACAGCGGGTCAGCCCTACTTCGACAAGGCTTCGAAGGGTCTGCGACGGGTCAGCTCTACTTCGCGAAGGCTTCGAAGGATCTGCGACGGGTCAGAAGGGAAAATCAATTGACGAGGTGAAGTTGAATGACCGCGACAAAGAAGTATTGAAAGAGTTTGGGGAAGCAACGGCTACCATGACTAAAATGATGGATGGTTACCAATTTGGTCAGGCAGGAGAATTTATTTATGACTATTTCTGGCACACTTTTTGCGACAAGATTATTGAAGAATACAAAGACCAGCTGGAAGAGGGGGAGCGGCGGGAACCATCCGGGGCGGTACTTCACCACATTCTAGAAAACTCCCTCGTGTTGCTTCACCCATTCGTACCTTTCGCGACGGAGGCAGTATGGAGTGAACTCTACGATGGTTTATTAATTTCAGCGCAGTGGCCGAAGTAGGTTGTTGACTGCCGTCAGGGGTTGTTTCTTCTTTATTTTTCCGTCATTCCCGCGTCGGGACGTCCCTCGAAGCCTTGGCGTAGTGGGAAGGCGGGAATCCATTTTCTTTTAATTTTTTCTTTTCAAGGGTCTGCGCGACCCTTGGACCGCGGTTACTTTGTCTTGCCAAAGTAACCAAAGCGTCCCGCCAGTCGTCGGGATTGTTCGCCTAACAAAATTAGCTTTCTTCGCTTACGGCAAACTCGGTCGTAGCCACTCCCTCAAACATGCCTTCGCCTACGCTAATTTTGTTGGCTCAATACATCCCTCCTCCAATGGCGGATAGAGACAGGGACGGGGATTATTCGATAGGGAAGTCTAGTTGCTCGGCTGGGATACCAATGGATAAACCGTAGTCTATAGCTGGTTTCCAACTGGCTTTATCGTCAAAGTTGAATTCAAAAATTTTGTCTTTATAGACAACAATCACATCTCTGTTTTGCCAAAAGTGGGTGTACCACTTTCCTTTGATGAGCTCATTAGACAATTGTTCTAACTGCTCTTTAGTTGCTTCAACCGTGTACAGTTCCCAGTCTTCGTCAGCCTCTTGTTTGAGAACCTTAAACTGTTCCAAGATTCTTGGGTCTCTCAGGCTCGATTTTATAATTACACCCGTATACATTAGTTGGTGGTGGGGATGGTGTAGATTGTACCGCCTCCAGTATTGGGGATGGCGAATTGAGGTTTTGAAACTTTGACTAGCCCACCGGAAGGAAACTCCATCAATACCCACTGGGTTGCTTCGGCAACAATCATGGCTTGGTAGTTTTTTTGGTAGTTGGTGTATGCGGTTGGGTCATTGATTGGGGGATAAGCAAGACGGTCTTGCATCCATGCGGTTTCTATGCCGGTTTTTTTACTGAAGCTCTTGATGCTTTCGTTGGGGAAGATAACCAAGAGGTTGTCGCCTTTGGAGTACCACATTCTCCCACCGTCTTGATAGGCGTAATACAAGTTGCTGCTGATTGGGGGGATAAGGCCTATTAGAATGTCATTGGCGTCAGTATTGGTGGAGGGATTGGTGGCGGGGGTGGTTGGGGCGACGGAAGAGAATTGGGTGCCACCAATTAAGTTAGAGGAATTAATGGCATCTTTGCGAACGGAGCTTGGGTCAAGAGGCCAGTTAATATCCAAAAATTTGCCGGTAAAAGCGGAGGAAGTATTGTTCTCGGGTTTTTGTAGAATCGACAAAATAGTATTTTGCTCCTCGGCAGTAAGCTTGCGTTCGGATTGAGCGGGGGAAGCGAGTTTAGTCAACATGGGGACTGCCTCGGCGACAATAAGACCGAAGAAAATCATTGCGATGAAGATGTGACGAATCTTTGGCATAAAGAAAAGCGGTTAGGCTTTCCGCCCCTTTTTACCTCCGATTTAATTATAACATTGGCTAGTTAGATTCGTCGCTACCAACGGCACGGAACAGCTCGTCAAGCGAGGTGATGCCTTCAATTACTCTAACTAGCCCATCTTGGGCGAGAGTTTTCATATCTTGGGTAACGGCCAGTTTTTTGATTTCACTGGCACCAGCGTTAGCGTTGATTTTTGCTTTAACTTCAGGAGTGATTCGCAAAACCTCAAAGATACCAATGCGTCCGTTGTAGCCGGTACCATTACATTCATCACACTTGCCGGCACGGTAAAGTTTTTCAAGTGAAGTAGTAGGAGAGACGGCTTTAATTTTTTCCAATTCTTCGGCTGTCGGCGAGTAAGATTCTTTACATTTGGGACAAAGTCGGCGAACAAGTCGTTGAGCGATGATTAGACGCAGGGCGTCGGAGAACAACTTTGGTTGAGCGCCAAGTTCGACTAGGCGGGGAACGGCGCCAGAGGCATCGTTGGTGTGTAAGGTAGATAAAACGAGGTGTCCAGTTAGAGAGGCGTCCACGGCGATTTCGGCAGTTTCTCTGTCACGGATTTCTCCGACCAAAATAATGTCAGGGTCTTGGCGGACAATAGAACGCAAGGCATTGGCGAAAGTATAGTCCTCTTCATTATTAACTTGAGTTTGGGTGATGCCTTGCAGACGATATTCTACGGGATCTTCGACGGTAATGATTTTGGAACCCGGTTTGTTGATAGTATTTAAAATTGCGTAAAGAGTAGTTGTTTTACCTGAACCAGTAGGACCGGTATTGAGAATCAAGCCGTTGGGTTCGCGGATGGCAGTTTCTACCCACTGCTTTACTTCGGGCGAGAAACCGATTTCATCTAAACTAATGAAATGTCCTTCTTGCGGGAGTAGTCGTAAAACAGCAGACTCTCCATATTGGGTGGGGAGAATAGAGACACGAATGTCGTAAGTGCTTTTGGGGGTGCGAATGGAAAAACGACCGTCTTGAGCGCCTTCGGTAATGTTAAGTTTTAGCTTGGCCAGCATTTTAATTCGGTTTATCAGTGGATCGAGCTGACCTTCGGGAAGAGTAGTGATATCTTGAAGGACACCATCCAGACGATAGCGCAGACGGAGAGCTTCTTTGGTTGGTTCAATATGGATGTCTGAAGCATTAAGACCAATGGCGCCAGCGAAGATAGTTTCGGTTAGTTCACTGGTTGAGGCGGTGACGAGGGCTGTTTGCAGTTTTTTGAGGTTAGTTAATTTGGAAAATTTTTCTTCTAATTCGGCGCTAATGTTTATATCATCAACTTTGGTTTGGGTGGGAGAGAAGGTGTCATAGACTCCTAGCAAATATTTCATTGAGGAAGATGATACTAATACAGGTTTGAATTCGAACTCATCCATTGCAGAGATTTTTTTCAGAGCATCAATAGTCTTGGGGTCTTCGGGACTAGCGATAGCCAATGATACAACAGTGCCGTCTTTTTCGTATGCAAAAATTTTAGCAGAGTTGGCGAGGTCTTTTGGGATGATAGTAACAGCGGAAGGGTTAGGCTGAAACCCAACCAAGTTTTGGTAGGCAAGACCCAATTCTCCGGCTCGCTTTTGGGTGTACTCTTCTTCTTTTTTCCGCTGAATATTCATTATAAACCGATTCATCGGGGTGTGGTCGTCGGAAGAGTTAGGTTGGGGTTTTTGATTGATCATTTAGGTAGAATTAATTTTGACAGTGGCAGTATAAGATTTGTTGTCCCAGCTGATAGCCCTAACGGTGTTAGTTAAACTAAAGGGTTCACTTGTCTTTACTTTAGCAGAAAGATAGATTTCAAACCGATTGGTGGTATGGGTAGTTTTTAATTTTAACCCGGCTAACCAATTATCTTTCAGAAGTTCTGGTGTGCGGCGGTTGTCGTAGAAAAGTTTCCCGCTGTTGGCGATATATTCTAATCCAGATGGGAAAATATTGGAGATGGAAAAAGTTTTGGAACTACTTTCAAGATTAGCGGTTTCAATAGAAATATAGAAATTAGTTTGGTCGCCAGTTTTGGAAAAAACTTGGGTACTCCAAGCGTTATCTGTACCGGTACGGCCAAGCACAAAAATATTACAAATAGTACAACTGGCGGAAGGTTGATTGATATTGTAGGAGCTTTTAGGTGGGATGATTCGGATATAAACTTTGTCTGATAAACCACCGAGTTGATTTGGCTCATAGGCGGTGGCGACATTCTCCCAATTGCCTACTGCAGTAGCAGTGACGGAGAAGTTGATTTCCGCGATTATAGTTCTATCGGTTGGTTTGACCTTTATTACATAACGCTTGAGTAGAGATGAAGTCAGTTTGGTCGCGGTGGAATTGTTAATCTCAATCGTTCCTGTAAGGTCGCGGAAAACATTGGGTAGCTTATCTTCGATAATGAGAATATGGCTGCCACCTAGATTTTCAGCTTCCATTCTAATTCGGAATTGGACAGTGCTTCCAACCGGAAGAGTTGCGAAATGAACCGGTTTGCCTGCGACGAACGCGGTTTTAGACAGTCGAGTGATAATTAGTTGATTGAGGATTGTAGTGGGTGCAGTCGGAGGAATTGGTGCTAACCCGCCTTCTTCGGGATTATTGGGATCGGTGCCCCGCTCTTTTTCAATCCCATCTAACACTCCGTCGCCATCAGTGTCGGGGTTGGTGGGGTCAGTTCCTAAAGCAATTTCTATGTCATTGGGAATCCCGTCGCCGTCATAATCACTCGAGCCAGTAGGGCGGGGACTGGTACGGGAGCTGACATTAGATTGATAATCCTTGTTTTTGGCAAGTTCTAGAATAGGGTTAATTAAATCGGTTTGCCGTTCCTCGGCGGTTCGACTACCCCAGCGTTCCTCAATGCCAGAAGTTTCTCTAGTAAATGTGGTAGCCAATACCGAGCTGAGCACTAAGAGCCCAACTATGCCCCAGAAAGCAGTTCCGAGAATGCCAAATGGGCGCATGGTTAATCTCCTGTGAGGTTACGCAATTCTGCCAGTTGGCTTGGGTCGGAGGTGACGATTCGGTCTTCGATGAAGCTGGCAACCACCTTGATGGCGGCGTGATTGGTGCCGGCGAAGAATAATCCTTCACCGACATTGGATTCCAAGAGCAGGAATTTTTCGCCTTGAGTTAGGTTGAAAGTTTCCGCCACAATATCAATAGAAGCGGGGGATTGGCGGAGCAAAAGTTGGAGCGAAGAGTTGGAGACTACGGCCTTACCGTATTTGGAACCCAAGAAATCTTCAATGTCTTGAGTAATGGTGGTTAGCCCTAGGAAATATTTGCGGGCGCGTTTGGCTATAGAATAGAGGAATTTGGCGGAGTCTTCGTACTGCATCAAAATCCATGCTTCATCAATAACAAGCATTCGCTTTTTTATATCAAAACGAATTTTATTCCAAATGTAGTTTAGAATTACATACATTGCGATAGGACGGAGAGTGTCTTCCAAGTCACGGATGTTGAAAACCATCAAACCGCGGTCTAATTCAAAATTGGTTGGTTGGTTGAAGACTCCAGCGAAAGTACCGGTAGTATATTTTGTTAGGCGCAGTGCTAGACTTTCGGCGCCAGTCATATTGCTTAAAACATTATGTAAGTCTTGCATTGTCGGAGCGGAGTTTTGATGGGTTTTTGTATCGCTCGTAATATCACGCAAGGCGTAAGTTTCTATTAGTGCTTTTTCCATCAAAGCCTCTTCTTCGGGCGCGAGCTTGCCTAGCATCAAATTCATCAGACCCATTAGGGTAATGACTGACGCACGAATAACTTTTTCTCCGTCGGCATTGGCACCGAGGTTGGGTAGGTCAAATGGGTTGATTCGTTTTTCGCTATTAAGACTTACCGAAATGTAACTGCCACCAACCGCGTCTGCCAATGCTTTATATTCATTTTCGGGGTCAACCACAATGACGTCAGTATCGAACATCATACTGCGCAAAATTTCTAATTTGACGGCATAGGATTTACCACCACCAGATTTGGAGAAGACTACCATATTGGCGTTTTCCAGCTCGAAGCGGTCAAAGAGAATAAGTGAATTATTATGACGGTTGATACCATATAACACACCCTTGCCGGTGGTGAGATCAACGGAGGTGAAGGGGAAGGTGGTGGCAATGGAAGAGGTGGTCATATTGCGGACTACATTTAGTTCGTCTAGTCCCAACGGTAGGCTGGAATTGAAACCTTGCTCCATTTGCAGGAGAGACCGCTTAGTGTAGATCAGCTGACCGCCCAAAACAGTTTCAAGGTGACTACTGATGCTATCTAATTCTTCTTCGGTTTTTGCATAGACAGTAAAGTAAAGAGCGTAGTGGAAAAACTTTTCAATACCTCTTTGAAGGCGGTCGCGAAGCTCCTCGGCGTCTTGGTAGGCAATCTCCAGTTCGGGGTCACGAATAGCGCCCTTTTCTTCGTTGATGTGAAGGCTAGATTCCATTTCACCAACTTTACGACGAAGCACCCGCATAATATTGGCGTTATCTACGGGGTAGATGTGCATTGAAATATCGATATTGGTGTCGTAGTTGATGAGGGGGGCGAGCCAATTTGTTTCAATATATTGAGGATAGGTTAGTACGAAAAAACTACGGACAAATTTGCCGTTTAATATCAAACGGTCGCTTTTTATTTCAATAGCGGCAGGGGCAATTAAGTCGCGAACAGAAATTAAACCACTTTCAAACTGCTCAACGGCTTGTTTGGTGGCTTTTTCTTCGGCAGTCTGGATTTTCTTCTTTTTTCCGAACACTATTGTTCCTCCGCGTCATGAATATTACGAATAATAGAAGCATCTACATTGCTGACTGAAAAGAGTTTTTGCCGACGGGCAGAATCGGTGTTGTAACTGGTGTAAAACAACTCAATTAGTTCTTGGGTGTTGAGCTGAACATTGTTTAGCCCAAGACTAGCCAGACCATTGGAAACGAGAATAGTTTTTCCGGTAATAGCGGTCTTGATTTCTTCAAATCGACGGTTGGGGGTATTTTTCTTTTTGCCGAATAAATGAAATCCGACGGAAGCGATAGGTGCTTCGTTATGGGGGATAATAACATAAAAAGTCTTGCTCATAATATTAGCCATTCCCACCAAATCTCGGATGAAGGAGATGTATTCGTTGGTTTGGGTGCGGAGTAGGTCGTTGGTTTGTCTGATGACAGCTTGGTCTAGGCTTTCTAAGTAATTTGTCAAATCAAGAGTGCGGGATTGCATTACGATTTGGATGGGGAAGGAAAGTCCGTTAAGGAAATTCTGATAGCCCTCCAGTAGGGCCCCCTGTTCGTCGGCGGATTTTAAGCTAAAGTTTATGGCGTTAACCATCAGAATAGTGCGATATTCGTTACCCCTTAATGAAACTATTCCGTTGCGGATTTCCTGAACAGGTAGGAATTTTTGAGTGCTTTTGAATTTTGGTTGTTTACGGGTCATATTTATAAATTAATCTACATCTGCAAGAACGTCTTCGACGTCCGTTAGCTCGGTTTTGATTAGTGGGGGAGTAAAAGCATTAATCGAAGCGCTCATAAACCCTTCTTGCTCCTGATTCATTGTACCACCTGTATTTAAGATGTGAGCGAGTTGGTCGATTTGCATTTTGAGTTCTTTGCCAGATCGACGATCAGCAAGTTCAGTTTTTGTGTCTTTGATGTTAATATCCTCAACTTCAATGGCGTTAACTTTCTCACGGGGCTCTTTGTGCCAAGCTAAACGCTTGGAAGTGGTGATAAAGTGGAATAGGTTAAGCAAAAATACTCCAAACGGGCGGCCGTTGATGTTGCCAAACGCCAACATCAGAGCCAGAATGCCTGCCAGTAAACTGATTACGACGAACAAGAACCAGCTAAGAGTGGATTGGTATGTGATGAAAACAATTGAGCCGCCCCCGAGCAAATAAAGGAACTGCTTTAAAGTAAGCGGACCAATCAGCTTATCTTCGCGGGTGACATCTTGTGGAATTTTTACAGCCATAGGAATTAAGTGTTAAGCCCTTTATCTATTTGAGTAAAAACATCTAAGGCTTTTTTAAATTCCATATCGGCAACACCTTTCGAGCTGTTTAGGTTGGCGCCGGGATTCATTGTCGATACACCAGAGGCGTCGAAAAACCCAGAGAATTTATCCAGTAGGTCTGGGTCTAGAATTTCGCCCAATTTGGCATTGGGGTTTGGATTATTGGCAATGGCGGAATTTATTTGGTTTATTGCATCTTGAACGAACTTGGCGTCATAGGATTTTCCATATTCAATATTAAGAATATTTTTTGCCATTTCCACATAAGCGTCGGCGGGTGGTATGCTGTTGATTTTTTGGTTGACTTTTTCCAGAGCGGGTTCGCTGTTTCTTAATTCGATAATGTCGTGAATGGTATTTTGGATATCCTTGGGGCTTCCTGTCATTGATGTCCAAGCCTTTTGTGCGGCGTTTTTAGCTAACGGTAACTCTGCAATACTAATGCCGTTTGCGAGAGACTGAGCCATTAGCTGAGCAGCTTCCTTGTTCCCTCCATCAAGACTTCTGTTTGGATTCAATATATCCATAATGGCTTGGTTTTTATCATTTGGAGATGCATCACTACCCAACACCTGCTCGATACTATTTTGTTCGGCGTTTGTTAAACTGGGGAAGTTTGTTTCTAGATTGGCCAATCCTTCAAGTAAGCCGTCGTTATCTGCAAGAGCTTTTAGCGTTTGAGTACTAACTACTTTAATACTGGCGTCTATACCACTAGTGGATTTTTTGAGATTTTCAACCTTGGTTGATAATTGAGCGCGGTTGATATAATCTTCGCCGGTGATTTGGTTTTTGGCTTTCTTGTCGCTTGAGGTTCTAATTTGGTTAAGGCTGACTTTGTCGTAAATACCGAGTTCTGAACGCTCGCTTTCTAGTTCGCCAACAACCTTGTTGAACACCTCTGTATTATGGAACCCCTTGGTGCCACCTTCATTCGCTTTGCGTTTTAGCTGCATTAGTAAGGCTGATAACTTAATTTTTAATTCGTTGTTTTCGGGGTGTTGTCTGATGCCGGCGGCAGTATCTTTAATAGCTATTGCAAGTTCATCGGCATTGCGGTCTTTTTTCGATTCCGACTCTAGTTCATCAGCAATTGCCGCCATGAAAGCCCTACTATCCTCATCAACTCGCAAGCCAAGATTGCTCTTCTCATGTTTGTTTTTAACATCTCGCTCAGCATTGGTAGCAGATTCTTTGTCTTTTGATTTCCAATCGTCATAATTGTCAAAATCTTTAGCCTTAGCAATTGCATCGAGTTCGTTTTTAATTCTAATATCAAGCTCTTGTTTGTTTTTACTGTAGCGATTGACGCTATTTTCGCGACCAGCTTTTTCAGCAAAAGAGGATTGTTGTTTAGCTTGGTTCCCGATTTGTTGTTTACGGTCGGCAACCATACCGGCGATTTTTTTATAACCAGGAACATTTCTAAATGCTCTGAAAGCTAGGTCTTTGCCACGAGCACCTAAATCAGTTTTAACGGACTTCAGAGCACTTTGGCCTAGTTTGCTTGCAGCGCCGGGAATCATATTGGTTAGTGAACTAATAGGTGCTTTCAGTAATTGAGGAACAGTAGAGGCGGAGGCTAAGATACCTAGACCGATTATCAAATGAAAGAATGTTCCGGTACTTGTCATAGCGCTTGAATCGTTGGCGGATTGGAGAAACTCCTGCAAAACCTTCGCGCTATTGGTGGGCATAATTAGTCTGGCGATGCCAATCAGGATAAAGGAAACGGGGAGGACTAAGACCCAACGAAGTACGTCGCTAAACCAATTTCCGCCTAATCCCTGAAGTTCTTTTTGGGGGAGAATGCTAAGAGCGGCTTGGATTGGTCCAAAGATGGCTAAAATTGCTAAACGAATTGCGCGCTCCACTAAGACAAAGACCAGCCTGAATAGGACATAGGCAATAATGGCTTGGGCTACCATAACTTGAAATTGCACCCAAGCTTTACGCCAAGAGTTAGATTCAATAGTTTTGATATCAAAACCCTCCGGCAAGACAAGCCCTCTTAACCACTCTCTGATTTCTCCGGTATTACCCCCATTCATACCAAAAGCGGGGATTAGATGGCTAAAGTTGCGTAAGGCGTCGCCAGCCTCAATCGTCACTTGAACGATAATCAAACTAAGGTTGGCTAGTGCAATTGCAGTGATTAGAGCGGTGACAGTCTTTTTGAAGTTATAACCCGTTTGACGAGTAATAATAAAAATGGCGGAGATAAATAGGGTTAAGAAAAATATAATATTAGCGAGGTCCAGCATGGCTTTCCAAGCACCATACAGCTCTTCGCCAAAAATTAAACTATTTTGACCTGGTAAAATTATATTAATAATGAGAGAAGCGCAAAAAGTTGATACCCAGCTCATCAGCCATCCTAGGGAAGAGAAAAATGCGCTCAACATACTGGCAGTCGCTTTCCCAGCCTGCTCACTAAGCCAGTTGGCAGATGCAGGTGAGGCAGTGTAAACCAAAGAGGTAACAGCGAACATCCAAAGACCGCCCAAAATTAGTTGAGGGCGTTTGATAGTAGTGAGGGATGTAATAAAATTAATGAAGCGCTTCATATTTGTTTTTGATTTTTGTTACTTTATTGTAGCAAAAAAATCGGATTTTGTCAACCCCGTAGAAGATTTTGGGGAATATGCCTCCTTGGATTAGCGAAAAGCAGGAAAAACCAAGAAGTCAAAGAATAACTGACATCTATAGATACTCTCGACTATCGGCATATTGAATAGCTAAAGCACTCCAAAATTCTCTACGGGGCGCAGCCCTTATCTGATAGAGATGGCAACTGGTCAGTGGGGTAGCGAGATGGCATAATGGTTGTAGTTTACAAATGATTTAAAAAATGCTGTAGTTTTGTATGATGGATGAGCAAAAAAACCAGTCTGGAGGCGAAAAAACGCCAGAGCAACAATTAGCGGAATTGCTTCAGCAAAACCAGCATAAGCCTGCTTTGACTAGAGGAATGGGTGTTAATTTGAATTTTCCTAGTCGGGTGCCACGAAAACAGACGAAAATTAATTGGTTGGCAATCGGAATTAGCCTGTTGGCGCTGGTGCTGGTGTTTGGAACGGGCTATTTTTTACTGACAGGGCTTAAATCCAACACGGGAGAGCTTACGCTGGAGCTGAATGAGTCCGCTGTCAGGCTGAAAATCAGTGATAAATTAGTCGGGACGATTGATACCAACTACATGGTGACGCTTAGGGCGGGTGAGCACAAGCTGGTTTTGGCGAAGGACGGATTCTTGGAATTGGAAAGAACGGTCACGATTGTCCGTGGTGATAAGATGCTGATGAGTTTTCAGATGTTGCCCATCCCAACAATTAACAAGTTGGTGGACGGGAATATTGCGTATGCTCGGCTGAATCATAGTGGTGCGGAAGTGTCGTATCTTGATATGAACGACCGTGTATTCAAGTCTGCCAGTACTGGAGAAAATAAAATTGCCACACTTTTTCGTGGTAGTTTTGACAATGTTAGTAGTGTAGTGTGGTCGCCAGTATCGCAGGCGGCAATTGTGAAGTTGGCGGGTCAACCTAGATTAAAAAATATGCAGGATAATCGCGGAGTAAGGGGGAGATATGTTGTGTTGGGTGAACGACCAACACAGGGTGCGGTGAAATATATGGGCACCAGTACATGGTTGTTTGATGACGGTTTGAAAACTGCTAGTGGTTGGCAACCGATTGTATTGAATGACAGTATTCGCCAAGTTGCCTATAGTGATGATGGAGCAGAAATAGTTTATATTTACGATACGGCTGACGGAGAATACTCGTTGGTGCGAGCGCTTCCGGGCGGAGAAGAATGGGAGCGAGTAATAGTTGATTTGCCACAACTGGACAGAGTAAAATTATTATGGGGAGCAGATGGTAGATATCTCTTGATTGAGCATTCGGATAAATTATTATTGGCGGATTTGGTGGCTAAATCTATCAGCGAAATAGCTCAAGACCGAGTAAGCGGAGGTCGGTATGCGATGTCACAGGATGGCGCTAATGTGGCATATGTTGCGGATGTAGGCGGACAATCTCGGTTGAAGGTTTTTGAATTAGCGACAGGAGCGGTGAAAGTTATTGATAAGGCGGAAACGGTATCAAACGGAGGAGTGTTTGCTTGGCTGAGCGAAAACAACATTTTGTTGGTGGCGCCTAATCAAACTTTTGTGCGGATAAATGTGACTAATAATGACCGGACCATTATCCCGTTTGTGGGGCAGGAAACTAATTTGCAAATTAGCGCAATGGAATATAGTCCCGCAGGGCAAGTGCTGATGCTGACAACCACCACGGGAATTTTTGTAATGAAAATATAGATGGCAGAGGGCGACCAAAAGAAATCGTCAAGGCAGGCAATCGCTCGTTTACAACAAAGAGTGAAGGCTGCACTGTTGGCAAAAAGTTTGCCCCAAAAAACAGGGGATAAATTGTCAGAGTGGCTGGATGAAATAAGCAAACAGGCAGTAGACGCAGAAGGATATCGTGCAGGAGGAAGTAATGATTTGGCGGAAAATTTGGAGCGGAAAGTTGGACAAGGACTAGATAATATAGAGCAGGAACTTGGTGACGAGGAGGGAGCAGAGGAAGAGCCAGAAGAAGAAGGAGGAGAGGGAGAAGGAGAAGGAGGGGGAGAGGGGGGAGAAGAGGGCCCACGGCAAAACCGGCAAAAAAAGAAAGGGGAAAAAGACGGAGAATCATCTGCGGAACATGTTCAGGATGTGGCCAACCGCATTAGAAAGGCTCAACAGCGAGCTAAAGTTATTCAACAGAGAGCCGAGCAAGCGAAAAAGACAGCAGAGACAGCTAGAAAAACTGGTTTAGCTTTGAAAGTGATAACGAAAAGCCCGCATTTCTGGGTCGTTGTTTTAATTATTATTTTGACCATAGGGGTGATTGGGTATTTCGGTGGATTGGGACATAAGGTTTCTAATGAAGGTGGTGGCTCATTTGCGATAGAGATGGACTATGACAACGAAAAGGATCAAGTGTTGGCGGGAGAAGTGATGAGACTGAAAAATAGCGGGGCATTGGTATTCGCCGATGGATTAGAGAAAGATATTGAGTGGAAAGAGAAAGATGACAAAACTTATATGGATTTGGACTGGCGGGTTATGGTGACGCTCAAATATTTGGGCGAGAAGTGGGAAAAACGAAGTAACGGAGTGATTGGGATAAGCTTGAGTACGAGCAATGGACCAGATACAACTCGACGGGGGGCGGCAGTTAAAATTGCGGGAGTAGCGTTGGCAGATCAAAGAGAAGAACCGTTGGATGCGCCCAGCGCGTATGCAACAGGGCAGGCAATTGGGATTAACCAGATTGGGCGAGTGAGCAATGCGTTGGCGAAAGAGTGCTTCAAGGATAATGACGGCAAGGCTGATAATAATGCGCCGGTGGAAGTGAAGTGGCAGGAAATTGCCAGTCAACACCTGATTCGTCCTACTTATGAACAATTGCAGGTGGATGGCAAAATAGTTTATGAGGGGAGCGCGACTTTGAATGGAATAGCCCAAAAAGCTAAAAAAGATTTAGCGTATCGAAATCATACTGAATCGATAGTGACTGATCCCGAAACATGGTTTATCAAAACTGGAAATGCTCTGGACTTGATGATTTTTAATCTAACCTCGATGTCATCGGTGGATTTGGAAGGGGGAACTGATGTAAGAACTGCGGCTTATGCCAAATCGGCGTTGATGAAATTAAAAACGGTGCGAGAGAAAACTCGTGACAAGGTGGTTGAATGGGATGATGACGAGTTGATGCAAAAACTGCATGACGGGTTGAGGATGACTTTTCGAATGATGCAGATAGCCAATGTAGTTGGCTGGTCGGGTAGTACAAAAAATAGCTGTCGGTTGTGGAAGGCATATGAGGCAAGACGGAATATTCGCCAACTGGTGTTGGACTTGGAGCAAATGCCCGCAGACTTATCGTTGGTGGCTGTGGGGACAGATTGGAATTCTGATTTGATGGTTCGACAGTTGATTGTATATAGTCCAGAGGATGATTTGGATAATGGGTTGCCGAGTCTAGATGTGTTCCCGCGCGGAGCAGTGGCGGTAGATGAAGGTGGAGTAGGGTTTGATGATACTGGCAAGGATAATGTTGTTGATGAAAAAGATTGGCACTTTATGGATTTGCCGATAGACAATGGTGTGTTCAGCAAGGCCAGTACTATATTTGTATATACCGAAGGTAATTGGCTCAAGCGAGCGAGTAGGATTGCTTTAGATACCACATTAACGGCTGTTAGCTTGGGTGGTTATGCGGCATTGGATGCAATGCATGATGCATTTAATGGCGCGGGGGTGTCGCTCTTCTCTGGTGAAAAAACTGAAAAGGCAACATATAAGAATTTTGTGCATATTGGTTTTTAGGGTTGTGGGAAGTATAGATTGAGGATAGAATTGGTCGGTTGATTGGTTTAAAAATAAGGGGAGGTGTGGCCGAGTGGTTTATGGCGCTAGTCTTGAAAACTAGTTGGGGCGCAAGTCCCTCACAGGTTCAAATCCTGTCGCCTCCGCCATCCTTCGCTAAAGCTACGGAATGGCATGCCATCCAAAGCTTAGGGAGGGTAAGTCAAAAGGTATAATGAAATTGTTATGACTCAAGAGAACGAAAAAGTTTTATATGAATGGAGCGCCCCCGAGTTTTCCGTAAGGGAGACGACGGGATGGAGCGGTTGGGCTTTACTGGTTTTGATAGTTGCAGTTGGGTGGACAGTTTGGGCACAACGGTGGGTGACTTTGGCGGTTGTGCTGATGGTTGGACTCCTAATTTATTTATTGCGGAAGACTCGTCCCAGACTATTTCAACATCAGATTACGGAAGATGGGATATATATAGGAAAGCGACTTCACGCGTATAGCGGACTGAAGGCGTTTTGGATTGTTTTGGAGGGAGATACGAGAGTGGTGAATCTATTGCGTAATAAAAAATTTGGGTTATTGCTGACTTTACAACTGGGAGATGCCGATGTGGAGAAAATAAGGGAGGCCCTAATAAAGTTCTTGCCAGAAGACGCCAGTCGGGGGGAAGATACCGTGGACAAG
Organism: uncultured Candidatus Saccharibacteria bacterium; assembly: GCA_964350005.1. GTDB lineage: Bacteria > Patescibacteriota > Kazan-3B-28 > Kazan-3B-28 > Kazan-3B-28 > JAKLDB01. The sequence goes on along the minus strand of CAYGIK010000008.1, from coordinate 611 downwards.
GTTGGTCGATTTTTCAAGTTGTAACCTGAATACATGCGCCTGTAGCTCAGGGGATTAGAGCGCTTAGCTACGGACTAAGAGGTCGGGGGTTCGAATCCCTCCAGGCGTACCAGAACAGCTTCGCTGTAATATCCAATTTCCAATAACCAATAAACAAAAACAGTTTGAAATTTTGGTTGGGAGCGGGGTTTGAAAATAAAATGGGGTCCCCGAAATGATCCAGCGAAGCGAACATTTTGGGGAAAAGGAAGAGCGTTGAGCCAACAAGCCGAGCGAGCTTGTCGAGCTCGTGCGTAATGCGAAACTGCTCTGACGAGGAGAGGTGGCTGAGTGGTCGAAAGCGGCACACTGCTAACGTGTTATACCCGCAAGGGTATCGCGGGTTCGAATCCCGCCCTCTCCGCCATCCTTCGCTAAAGCTACGGAATGGCATGCCA
>CAYGIK010000008.1:0-74 GCA_964350005.1 uncultured Candidatus Saccharibacteria bacterium | reverse complement strand
AACAGTGTGCCATAAGACCGCTACGGAATGGCATGCCAAACAGTGTGCCATAAGACCGCTACGGAATGGCATGC
>CAYGIK010000007.1:0-18547 GCA_964350005.1 uncultured Candidatus Saccharibacteria bacterium | reverse complement strand
GGCTTAAACAAATGAATAATATCCCTGTAAGTCACAGCAAATATTAAAGCCAACAACAATATAAATCCTAAGCTATGAATAGCGTTCTCTACTTTTTTACTGACTTTCTTCCCCCCCCTCCCCATTTCAAACAAAACAAATATCAATCGTCCACCGTCCAATGCTGGGAATGGAACAATATTAATAAGTCCCAAATTAATGCTCAAAAATGCTACTAACTGCAGTGTATACAGCCAACCCAGTTTCATCGCCTCGCTGGCCACCTTAGCAATTCCCACCGGCCCCGATACTGATTCCTGAATCGAGGCAGTTGTAAACAGATGCACTATAAATACTACCAGTGCTCCTGTAATATGTTTTACCAATAAAACAAAATCAAGTAGCGCATAATACGGCACCTTCCACCATGTATATTTCACCGATGCTACTACTTCATCTATCAATACTCCAATCACCCGCTTTCCATCATCCGCTTTGGTCACAACTGTCAGCGCCAGCAGTTTCCCTTCCCTTTCCACCACCAGCTTGGCGCTGGTTTTCGTCGTCAAAATATTCTGCAATTCACTAACTAAAGTAATTGGCGTATCTCCAACAGATATAATTGTATCTCCCGCCTTAATTCCCGCAATCTGTGCAGGAGAACTCTTCACCACATCCAACACTATAACCTTTGATTGATATTCCCCCTCGCCCAACGCTTTCAAATCAAGAGCCATCGGTGCCATCCCAAACCAAAAACCAATTATCAATAAAACATACGCCAACAAAAAATTCATCAGCACCCCAGCTACGATAATCAGCAGTCTGGGTCCGCTTCTTTTATATGCCATCGAGTCTTTTTCTCGCGTATTTTCACCGTCCTCACCTTTCAGTCGAACAAATCCGCCAAATGGAATCCAGTTGAATGACCAAATTGTTCCGTATTTGCGCTTACCCCAAATTCGTGGCGGAAGTCCGAGTCCGAATTCTTCCACTTTCACTCCTGCTTTTTTGGCAGCAAAATAATGACCCGCCTCGTGCACCAGTACCAGTAAGCTAAAAATCAGAACAAAAACTACCACAGTAATAAAACTCATAAAATAAATCCTAAATTCTAAACTCTAAATCCTAAACAAATTCCAAATTATAAATTCTAAACTTTTTGTTTCGTATTTCGTGCTTCGTGTTTGTTTAGTATTTCGTATTTCGTGCTTCGTGTTTTATTTACCATATCTCCGTTCCCTACTAGCGTACCACTCCAGCGCCTCATCAAAATCTTTTTTAGAAAAAGCGGGTAAATAAACCTCAGGAAAATATAGTTCCGTATAAGCATGCTGCCACAACAAAAAATTGCTCAAACGATGCTCTCCACCCGTCCGAATCATCAAGTCCGGATCTGGCATTCCCGCAGAATAAAGCTGATCGGCAATAGTTTGCTCTGTAATATCTTCTGGCGCCATTCCTGCCTCTACTATTTTCTTTGCCACTCGGATAAGCTCTGCTCGTCCCCCGTAATCCAAACATATATTTAATACCGCTCCCGTATTGGTCTTTGTGGTATCTATAACTTTTTCTATCCCCCGACGCATTTTTTCAGGAAACCTTTGTAACTCACCGAAAATATTCACTTTTATATTTTTTTCATTGAGCAAATCAAACTTTTCTGCGAATGCTTTAGTAAAAACTGTTCCAAATAAATACGCCAATTCTTCCTCTCCCCGATTCCAGTTCTCTGTTGAAAAAGCGTACACTGTCAAATACTTTATGTCCGCCTCACCGCACCACTGTGCAATGCTCATCAAGTTTTCCATACCCCGTAAATGTCCTTCTAGCGTTGATAACCCCTGCGCCTTAGCCCAGCGCCGATTGCCATCCAGCACAAACGAAATATGTTGCGGTACTTGAGTGCTCATTCTCTATTCTCTCGTCTCTAGACTCTCTTATACTGTCTTAATCTCGGCTTCTTTTTGCTTAAACAACTCATCAACAGAAGCGATTACACCATCAACTTTTTCCTGTACTTGTTTTTCTAGGCGATTTTGCTCGTCTTCGCCAATCTGCTTCGCCTTAACCTGATCAGCAATTTTATCCATCACTTCTCGGCGCATATTGCGAATAACCACCTTAGCATTTTCCGCCTTACTGGATGCAATCTTAGCCAACTCCGCTCTGCGTTCCTCTGAAAGAGGAGGAACATTAATCCGCACCATCGTTCCGTCGTTCATTGGGTTAAAGCCTAAATCCGAATCCCGAATCGCTTTTTCAATTGGAGCTAAATTAGCCCTGTCCCATGGCTGAATCGCCAAAGACCGAGCGTCTGGCACCATCACGCTAGCAATCTGCTTCACCGGCATGGCACTGCCATACACATCCACCATCAAATTCTCTACCAATCCTGCCCCCGCTCTACCAGTCCGAACTCCGTTCAGATCTTCCCTGAATATTGCCAAACTCTGATCCAACTTGTTCTTTAATTCTTCCAACATAATTTTTTTTGAAGATCCAACATAGCCTTGCGCGAAGTTGGACTACCAAAACTTATCACTTATCACTTTTAACTTTTCACTATGCCTCTACTCTCAACTCTCTTTTATCCCTAATTCCATCCGCACAAATCGGCCAATTTTAACATTCTCTTTGAAATGAGCAATCTGTTCGTTAAGCAAATCTCCCACCGTCTTACTGGAATCTTTTACAAACGGCTGATTTACTAGAACCACTTCATTTAGATAAGCATCTTTGTCATCTTGTTCTTTCAGTTTTTTTGCAGGCACATCTTCCGCCAAAACATACTTTGGGTTCATTCCGGCAATGTGTATCGCCAAATCTTTTGCAAAAGCAACAAACTTTTCATCACGCGCAACAAAGTCTGTTTCTACTAATACTTCTACCAACACACCAATCTTGTTACCGGTATGAACATATGAAGCAACAATGCCGTTAGTAGCAATTCTCTCCGCTTTCTTAGCGGCAATAGCTGCCCCACGCGCCTTCAAAAGCTCCACCGCCTTATCAAAATCACCGCCCGCCTCCATCAAAGCCTGCTTAGCCTCCATCATTCCAGCGGCAGTCAAATCTCTTAATTTTTTTACTAATTCTGCTTTAACTTCCATCATTCCCCTTTTCTATATTAGCGACTAATTCTGGTTCGATACCAGTTGTTTCTTCTTTTTTCTCTTCAACTACTGCTTTTGTTGGAACTTTACCCGCAGAACACGCTTCCGCCATTAATCCAATCACATAATCAATCGCCTTCTTGGCATCATCGTTAGAGGGAATGGGATAAGTCACCGATGTCGGGTCGGCATTGGTATCTACCATCGCCACTACTGGCAATTTCAACTTCTTGGCTTCCCGCACCGCAATAGCATCCTGCAGAACACTTGCCACAAACACCACAGCCGGCAAACTCTTCAAATCTCGGAGCCCCCCCATCGTAAAATTCAAAGATTTGTACACGCGATCAAGCTCCACTCTTTCTTTTTTGGTCATATCGCCAAAATCATCTTTGGAATACTTCTCGTCCAATTCGCGTAAATACTTCAGTCTTTTCTTTAAGGTATCAAAGTTAGTCAAAAGTCCGCCCATCCATCTCTCATCTACATACGGCATTCCGCAAGCAGTTGCCTGCGCTTTGATAATTACTCCTGCCTGCTTCTTGGTACCGACAAATAAAATCTGCTTACCTTCAGAAGCGGTTTGCCCAACAAATTCCAATGCTTTTTCCAACATTGGCATAGACTTGGTCAGGTCAATAATGTGAATACCCGAACGGGCATCAAAAATATACGGGTCCATCTTCGGATTACGCCTATGCGTTTGGTGCCCGAAATGCATTCCCGCCTCCATCATTGCCTCAACTGAGATTTTCTGTTTCATACCTAATTCTCCTTTTTATACCTCCCCTCGCCATTTTAGTTTTTCGTCTTAAGCTAATTAGCTAGTAATCAGCAGGAGTAGACGATTTTACTCTACCTTTTTACTGGCAAGTAAAAATGGCGGGGTGCGTTTGTATACAATCGGCATCTTATCTGACTCTCCCCTATAAGTCAACCCCGTTAGAGATTGCCCGAACAACTTTTAATTTTTTACCAGCTAAGTAATAGCGCCATTCACAGATAGACTATTCAATTCACCCCGCAATTCAATCGAATCTCTAACGGGGTCAACCTCCTCTACTCGTCTATACCTTGGTCGGGTGCTATCTGCCAAACTACCTCGTCCACGGGCTTCTGCCCCCAAAGACCAGCCGAAGCCTGCACTTCCCTTGAAAACTGATCAGATTGTCCTAATTGGTTAGATTGATCAGATTGAATAAATTGGTTAGATTGGTTAAATTGTTCAGATTGGTTAGATTTTCTGAACCATTTCCCCACCGCATCAAACCAAACATACAAAATAGGAGTGGTCAAAAACGACAGAAAACCAGAAACAATGATGCCGAACACGATAACAATCGCCAACCCTCTCCAAAAAGTTGAAAAAAGCACCAACGGCATCAAGCCGGCAAATATTGTCATCTTGGTGAGCAAAATCGGTTTGAACCGCACCGCAATGGAAGTAGAAATAGCTTCCTGCGCCGACATTCCTTTTGCCCGCATTTGATTTGCAAAATCAATTATCAAAATTGTCACATTCACCACAATTCCCGCCATTGCCACTACGCCAAGTAATTCCATGAATCCCAACTGTCCCGTTGCAATTGCTACCGCAGGAAATGCGCCGATAAACCCCAAGGGCACCGCAAGTAAAATAATCATCGGTGAAAGCAGGGATCGGAAGAACCCAACCAGAATCAAATAGATTAAGAATAGTGCGATAATGAGCGCCAAAAATAATTGAGTAAATGATGTTGCAACCGAACCGGCAATACCTTTAGTTTTAGTTGCGCTCTTATCACTCAAGCCAAGACTGGTAAGTTTATCTTTGGTCAAATAATTGGTAAGTGCACTTTGGACTTTTAAAGGATCGACAGTATCCTCATCTACCTTTGCCCGAATCTCCACATACCTTTTGCCATCTAGTCGCGCGATGCTCTGGGATACCTGCTCCCCAACACCGGAGATAAAATTACTTACCGTAGGTGCTACTGCTACCCTGCCTGTCATAATTCCCAAACTCCCCGCTGAACTCGGTGCGGAAACTTTAACAGGCAAATTCTTCACATCATCCAGACTCGTCACCTTTCTATCCGTTTTGGTCACTACCTTATACGATTCACCGTCAAAATTCATATTTACCACATCAGTTTCGTCCAGCTGATTTTTGATTGCGGTAATCAAAGTAAATGGATTTAGATTCAACAAATTAGTATTGTCCAACACTAACCCAATTCCGCTATTCTTATTTCCATCAACATTCAGCGAATTCTCGACCTTTACCACTCCATCTTGTTCGGATAAAAACTTGCCGACATTATCCGCTGCCGTTTTTAATTTACTCAAATCCTGATCAAATAGTTGAATACTAACCTGATAATTGTCTTTAGGCGGACCAACATTCCGTGAACTTGCCTCTATGGTAGCGTCAGACAAACCGACAAATTGTTCATTAAAATCCGCAACAAAATCTTTCGCATTGCGCAATTCTTCCCGTTGGCGTTCAACCATCGGGAAAAGTTCTATAAATAAAGTAAATGAATTTCCGCTTTGTGAAAACACTGCAAATTTACGAACTTCAGGCTGTTTGGCCAAATACTTTTGAGTAGAATCAATCATCCCGACTGCTTTATCAAATGCCCATCTCTCACTTACTGAACCATTAATCAGCACCCTATCTGAATCTTTTGGATTGGCAAACTGTACAATGCGAATTTTTTCTCCGCCGATAAAAATCAGTCCAATCGCAACCGGTGCAACAAGAGCCATAAAAATAATAAACACTCGCAAAATTGCATTACCCTTGCCCAGTAATCCTTTTATCCCCCGTTCAAGTGCTCTTGATAATGGCCAAACCCCGACCAACTCCAAATTATCGGTATTGCCGTTTTGCTTGTGTGCTTTAAGCCATCTGGAAGCTACAGGAATAAAGAATAATATTGGAACAATAAATGATGCCACAATTGCAGGAATTACGGTTTTGGGAATGTATTGAATAATCTGTCCGAAAAATCCTGATACTACACCAAACGGCACAAAAACCATAAAATTTGCGATTGCCGAAAGAAAAACTCCGACTCCGACCGAATTAAGAGTTTTTACCGCCGCTTCCCTGCCCGAATATCCCTGTTCCCTATACCTTTGCATTGCCTCCAAGAACACAATAGTCGGGTCAACCACCAATCCGACCACCAGAATCATCGAGAATAAAACAATCGTGTTTATCGATACTCCTGTCAATTTCAAATAAGCAGTGGTCATACCAATTGCAAGAGGAATCGAAAGTCCTGCCAAAAGCGCCACCCGCCAGTTTACAAAAATCAGTAAGAACAAGACGACCAAAGTAATACCACCAAATAAATATCCAATCACTCCCCACGGACCCAATGCATCAATCGGCCCGCCGACAATACTCTTTTCAATTTCTTTGAGCTGATCACCTGTATAAGTCGCCAAGTCATATGCTTTAACTAATTTTAAATCAGGAGCTAAGTCACTCCTATTTTCCAGTTCGGTATATTTTTCATCCAAACGTTTTCCCAACCCCAACAAATCCTCACCTTCGTTGGCCATAATTGAGAATATAATTGCTCGGCTCATATTGAAATCACCCGCATCTGCAATCTTGTCCACATCTTTTGTTCTATATCCAACACGATTGTATTGATTGTTGTTGTTTAGCTCTGTTGTGACCACGGCAATATCCTTCAATCTGATGTTGGGCGGTGATACAACTATTTCTTCCAGCTGTGTGATACTATTCAGCTCTTTCTTTATTCCTAAAGCGGTCTTATCTTGTTGTGTGTCATAAAAAGACCCAATCGGTATTTCCAATTGCGCCAGCTTTAAAATTCCTTCAATTTGTGAACGTTGGAGACCTAGCTGATCCAGCTTGGACTGATTATAAGTAATTGTAATCTGCGGTGTTAGAGGATTCATAACCTTAACCTCTTTCACCCCTTCAACTCCCTCTAATTCCGTCTTAACAATTTTCGCTTTATTATAAAGCTCCCAATCGCTCATCTTCCCTACATCGTTGTTCAGTGTCATCGCCACAATTGCAGTTGGACCGGTCGGGTTAATCTTTTGTGTTTCAGGTTGGTCCACCCCGTCAGGCATCTTTACTTTTGCCAATTTACCGTCCAGTTCCCGCATGGCATCTGTCATATTGGCGTTTTCGTCAAACGACACTGTCAAAACGGCAAATGAATCATTTGCGGTTGCAGAATACTCATCAACTGTTTTTATTTCGGATATCGCCCGCTCAATCGGCTTTACTACCTGATCTTCCACCTGCAAAGCAGTCGCCCCCGGATATTTTGCTGTAACAATAGCAATATTAATGTTGAATTCTGGAAACCCCTGCGGACGGAAAACATAAAAAGAAATCGTGCTAGCAATCAGTACGAATACAAACAACAGAAAAACTATCTGCCCATTATTGAAAATTAGATTAACGAACTTCCGTCCAAAACTGTTATCCATAAAAATAGAGGGATGAGAGCACCCCCCAGTACTCTGGACAGAATACGCCAAAACCCACCCCTGGTCAAACTAAGATAAGATTTAGCCCGTGCTTCGCTCAAGAGCTTCGCAGGGCAGTCTTCGCTTTTCATTTTTATACTGGCGTAAGCCAGGCGTAGCTACCAAGGTAGCGAAGACTGGTGGGCGGTAGAGGATTTGAACCTCTGACTTGTCCGACCGTAGCGTCGGACCACTCGATTAAAATATGGTGGACTCGGGTGGGATCGAACCACCGACCTTTCCGATGTGAACGGAACGCTCTACCACTGAGCCACGAGTCCACGTTTTCATTTTAACCAACTGCGTAAGTCCACCAAAGCGATATCTATATTCCAAGAGGTTGATGTCATATTTGGAATTAGATTGAGCGACGGCGGGGATTAACCGCCCATAAAACTATTTTACCTTTTCTAACTCCTAGATACTAAATGCTAACCGCTAAATACTAGATACTAAATACTAGCTAGTACTATATAATGAAAAGGAATTTGCGAAAACTATATGGTCGAAGACATGTTTGATTCCGTCGATGACGGAGAACACAAATCATCACACCAACAGCACAAGCGAATTCCTCGCCGTAGCACTTGGTTAACTGTCGTGGTTGCAACCGCGCTGTTTATTTATGATGTTTTCAAAACCGTCGCCACTGTATTAGGCGTGGCGTTTATGATTCGTTTCTTCCTGATTCAGCCATTTTATGTTTCTGGTCCTTCAATGGAACCAACTTTCCATAACAACGAGTACATTATTGTTGATCAGGTTACCTATCGCTTCCGTACACCCCAACGAGGTGATGTCATAGTTTTCAAATGGCCACAGAATATTAATGTTTCCTTTATCAAACGGGTTATCGCTACCCCCGGTGAAACAGTAGAAGTCCGCGACGGTCAGGTGTTTATCTACAACAAAAAATTCCCCAACGGCACTCTTTTGACAGAACCATATATAAACACCTCCACGCCCACCAATGCCAAACGAACTCTTAGTAAAGATGAATATTTCGTGATGGGCGACAATCGCAATAACAGTTCCGACTCGCGAATATGGGGACCAGTAGCTCGTCATCTTATCACCGGCAAAGTTTGGGTGGTAATTTATCCGTTTGAGGATTTCCACACCGTTCCCCATCCGACCTATAGCAAAAACCTCTAGCGAGTAAGTAGTAAGTAGTTTGTAAAAGAATAAAAAAGACCCCCGAGGAACCGAGGGGCTACTTTCGCTACCAACTACAAACTACCAACTACTAAACGGTAATCTTTGTAATCCGAATTCTTAATCTATTCTGCCGATGCCCTTGAGTTCGGCGATACCGCTTACGCCGTTTCATTTTGAATACAATCACTTTTGGGTCGCGAAGTTCGGTAACCACTTCGGCCTCAACTGACGCTTTTTCCAAGAAAGGAGTTCCAACCTGAGTGGTTTTACCATCGTCCACCAGTAATACTTCTTCTAACTTCAAAGGAGTCTTCGCCCCCTCTATTGTCTCAATATCTAAAGTATCGCCCTCGCTGACGAGATACTGTTTACCGCCTGTTTTTATCACCGCTAATGTCATAGTCTTATTTCCCCTAAAGTCTCATTAATAAGTCGAACCCACTAAAGCTTTCCCCATATCCAACAGCTTACTGAAATTACAACAACAATTTCCATCCTATTTGGTGCGAGATCATAGCTTACAGGCTAACACCTATGGGCAACTCTGGCAAGAACTAAGACAAAACCAGCTTAGAGCCCTCTTTTATATCAGCCGATTCTACTGTACCTGCCGCTAACTCCAACACATACCGCGCTGGTTGCTCATTTACATAAGTCGGCAAATCGGTCTCTCCTTCTGTTGGCATTGGCACATTTTTCGCCAAATGCACTACCTGCCCTCCATCATCCAACCAAATAATATCAATTGGGATTTTCATTCCCTGCATCCATATAGAATGAATTCCCGATTCGGCAAACACAAACAGCATCCCCTTGCTCCCATCCAGTTTTTCCACTCCCGCCAATCCCTGACGCTGCTCCTCTCCAGTAGTCACCACCTGCGCTGTAATGGTTGTACCGTTCGGCAAAATTACCCGCCGAGTATTTTCTGTCTGTGTCGTTGGCTGACTTTTGCTGTTCATCGTACTGTAAACAGTTGGTTGTTTAGCAAAACCATACACCACCATCAGTGCCAGAACAAAAAATCCTAAAATCAAATTTGATACAAACCTATTCATTCTTCATTCTGACTTCTATCTTCTGTCATTCTCGCGACCTGTCCGTCCGAAGCCCTTGGCCCGTCGTAGCTCGTTAGAGCGTAGTCGGCTCGGCGAAGGAGGAAGGCCGGGAACCCATTTTCCCCTTTCGTCATCCTTCTCTCTTCCCACTCGTTACTCGTCGCAGACCATTCCGTAGCTTTAGCGTAGGATGGCGACTCATTACTCATTACTCATTCTTAATTCTTCGTCACCTTCAACTTTACCATAAATCCGTTAATCGCATGCTCTTGCCCTTCGCCCTCGCTCAACTCGTCCGCCAACACCTCTGTCTTGATATAATCTTCAAATTCTTTTACCGCCTGCTTAACTTCGCCAGCAGAAGAATTCCACAAAAGTTTAATTCTGTCAGTAATTTCCAATCCACCTTCTTTGCGCAATACCTGAATAGCCCGAACAATCTCCCGCGCCAATCCTTCAGATTGTAACTGCGGAGTCAATTTAATATCCAATTTATTTTCCTTGCCCCGTTCTATCATTTTTACATTCAGCTCATCTTTCAGGATTTCTTCCAACACTTCAGGCAAATCAGCTAATGAAGCACTAACCGTAAATTTTGCCAAAGGCTGACGAACTTTGATACTCGCCTGCTCTCGTTGGTTAAGTCCATTTTCAACCAATTCTCTAAGCAGTTTCATCTGCACCAAAATTTTATCATCGCCTTGGGCCTGCTCATCCGTAGTTCTACTGTCCAGCAGAACGGAGGAGGGCCAATCCGTCAGATGAACCGAAATCGGTTCCTTATCTAATTTGAGATTAGAATACATAGTTTCCGCCAAGAACGGCATAAACGGCGCTAACAATTTTGTCATGTCCATCAAGACCGAATACAAAACAATGTATGCCTGTTGTTTATCGGCATCATTCTCGCCTTTTCCACCGTCGCCAAGGCTATGGCGGACTGTGCGCCAAAATCTCCTCCGACTTCGTCTGACATACCAATTAGATAAATCATCAACAAACGCTTCGATGGCGAGACATGCCTGCATTGGATTGTAACCATCCAGCTCTTTCGAAACTTGTTCAACCAGTTGATTACGCCGTGCCCAAATCCATTGGTCTAGAATATTTTTTGGCACCACTGTTTGTTTATCGCTCAGCACAAAATTATCAATATTCGCGTATGTCACAAAAAACGAATAAGTGTTCCAGAGTGTCAGCATAAACCTTCTTACAACTTGCTTGACACCTTCTTCATCAAAATTTTTCGGTAAGCCGGGCTGATTAATCGTGTAAAGATACCACCGCAACGGGTCCGAACCATAGGTATCAAAAATCTTCCACGGATCCACTACATTGCCCTTGGACTTACTCATTTTCTTACCGTTCTTGTCCATTATGTGCCCAAGACAAATCACATTTTTGTACGGTGCTTCTTTGTCCATTAGCGTTGCTACCGCAAGCAATGTATAAAACCATCCTCGAGTTTGATCAACTGCTTCACTAATAAAATCTGCGGGATAGGATGACCCCGAAATTTGTCCCGAGCCTGCCGAGGGATCAATTCTTTCCTTATTTTCAAAAGGATAATGCCACTGCGCAAAAGGCATTGAACCGCTATCGAACCAAACATCCAAAACTTCGGGAACTCGCTTATATTCCTTACCGTCTTTCACTAAAACAATGTCATCAACAAACGGTTTGTGTGGATCCCAGTTGGTGTCAGGTATCAAGTTACTAGTGTCAGGTTTTTTACCCCCCGCTTGATACTTGATACTTGCCGCTTGATACTGACGCAATTCTTCAAACGAACCAACACAAAAACTATCACCGTCAGCACTCATCCAAAACGGTAGTGGTGTTCCCCAATACCTTTCGCGGGAAATCCCCCAATCTTTTATTTCTCGAAGCCACTCACCAAATCGTCCTTCTTTGAAATAATCTGGCACCCAGTTTATTTTTTGATTACTCTTGAGCATCTTGTCGCGAAGCTTTGTCATCGCAATAAACCAAGATTCAGATGCGTAATACAAAAGCGGGGTTTCACATCTCCAACAGAACGGATAATCGTGCTTGTAAGCCATTTCTTTGAATAACAAACCGCGTTCCTTCAAATCAGCAACAATTTCCGCTTCGGTTTCTTTATTCTTCACAAATCGCCCTGCCCATTTTGCAACTGTCGGACCAAATTTTCCATCTGGCAAAACCGTATGGAATTTTGGCAAACCAACTTTTTCACCCAAGTTATAATCATCCTCACCGTACATAACTGCGGTATGAACCACACCAGTACCGTCTTCCAGCGTCACAAAATCCGCAGGATAAACTTTAAATGCATTCTGGTAATTTTCTGTTGTCTTGGGAATTGCTTCAGCAAACAACGGCTCGTATTCCATTCCCACCAAATCTTTCCCCTTATATCTTTCAACTATTTCAACTTTTTCGTCACCAAAAACCTTTTGAATCAATTCCTCCGCTAAAATATAAAAATCACCTTCCTGAACTTTTAACTTTCCCGCCCATTCCGAAGCCTCTGGCGTAGGGGGGTCATTTTTAATTTTTAATTTCACATAGGCGATATTTTTGCCTACTGCTAACGCCACATTACCCGGCAGTGTCCACGGCGTAGTTGTCCACGCCAAAATATAAGTATCCCCGCCAACCGCTGACCGCTGACCGCTGACCGCTTTCAATTTAAACTTCACATATATTGAAGTCTCTTCAATCTCTTTGTATCCCTGCGCTACTTCATGACTCGACAAAGTAGTTCCGCATCGCGGACAGCGCGGTACCACCCGATATCCCTGATAAATCAATTTGTCGTCCCACGCCTTCTTCAAAATAGCCCAAACCGATTCAATATAATCCGCATCATAGGTGATATATGGGCACTCTAAATCCAACCAAAATCCGCTTCGGCGGGTAAATTTCTCCCAGTCTTCTTTGTATTCCCAAGCGCTTTGACGAGCTTTGGCGTTGAATTTTTCTACACCGTATTTTTCAATCTCCGGTTTGGTAGAAATTCCCAATTCTTTTTCCACCGCAATTTCCACAGGCAAACCATGCGTATCCCAACCCGCCTTTCGTTCTACCAAAAATCCCCGCATTGTTTTGTAACGCGGAAATAAATCTTTGAAATAACGCGCTAACGCATGATGAAGTCCAGGTTTAGCATTTGCAGTCGGAGGTCCTTCAAAAAACACATATCGTTTTGCATCTTTTCGCAGTTCCAAGCTTTTTTCAAAGATTTTTTCTTTATCCCAAAACGAAAGAATTTCTTCCTCCTGTTTGGAGAAATCTGCTTTTGCGTCAACTTTTCTAAACGCCATTTCCTTCTTCTGGTTTAGCGCCCCTGCGTCTATCTACAATCAAATATTTTCTAGTGTCTTGATCCAAGTCGATAAACTTATCGGCTTTTTCTTTCAATTTTCCAGACGCACTTCGGCCAAACGCCGCCACTTCCACTTTTTGACCCAAACTTTGCAGATATTCCACCAACGGCACAAAGTCGCCATCTCCCGACACAATCACCACCACATCCACTTTGGGCGCCAGCTTAATTGTGTCCATCGCGATACCAACATCCCAGTCGCCCTTCTTGTTCCCACCGTAAAAAATCTGCAGTTCCTTAGCTTTGACCTCAAAACCAATATGCTCAAGCGCCTCAAAGAAATTGCTCTCTTCAGGAATATCCGCCTGAATTACATAAGCAATCGCTCTAATCAGACTCCTATCGCCCACCGCCGCCTCCAGTACAGCCTTGAAGTTGACCTTCTTCTGGTACATCGCCTTAGCGGAGTAATACATATTGGAAACATCTACAAAGACCCCTACCCGTTGTTCCGTATATTGACTAGCCATAAATTTATCCAAATCTTACCCTAATATATCCAAATCCCAACCCTTAATCCGTCATTTTTCATTCTTCATTCTTAATTTTTCATTTTCCTCCCCCTATTATACCAGTCTTCGCTCCCTTATGTAGCGAAGCGCAGCTTACGCCTCAAAGAGATAGAAAAGCGAAGACTGCCCTGTGCAATCCTGCGTAGCCCTTGGGCGGAGCATGGACGTAGCGCATAGAGCGAAGCATGGGCCAAACCGCCACCCTTTTCCCCGTCATCCTCGTCCCTCTCTCCGTCATTCCCGCTCCCTTCTCTGTCATTCCCGCGACCGTGGTCCTTCCGTAGCTTTAGCGAAGGGCGACTTCCATCATTCTTCATTCTTAATTATCTCCTACGCCGCCATCATTGCGTTGATTTGATTGCGAGTTTGAACAATCTTCTCTCTTTCTAAATCACGACTCAACTTTTCGTATCCAACCGGATTTTCAGCAGGATTCATTCCCGACAAAAGTGCAGTCGCTTCATCTAACCGACCACCAGAAATCGCCACCCTAATTTTATCCGTCAATTCCGTAATAGATTTATACTTTATTTTTTTCGCTTCTTCCTTCTCCTTCAAACGCTTTTCCAACACTGACTCCAACTTACCCGCCAGAGCTAACTTCTCCCAATAAGTTGCTTCTTCGGCATACCGCATATACACAGTTCTTTCTTTACTTGAAAAAAGAGGGCTGTCCAAAATATCCACAATCCTTTCCAAAGCAACCTCTCCTGAATCCTCGAAGTCCCCTAGATGGTCCAACAATTCCTGCACCCATTCCGGATGAGTCTTGCAATTTTCCTCCTCGTCAAACCACAATTGAGCTTCACGAGAAGTAAAAATTCCCTCATGAACAAGCATGTTTATACGAGCAACCAAAATCCTCCATAACGCTTTCGCCTCTTCGAGTCGTTGCTCATAATCCTCCTCCCGCTCAATTGTCTGTAATTGTTCTTGTCCCATTCTTAATTCTTAATTCGTAATTCATCATTCTTCTCTAACTGCAACCGGTTGTTGTTCCACACTCCCGACACGAATAACAAGTTCCATTTCTCACCATCAACGCTCCGCAAGTTGGACACGGAGGCGCACTACTCTCCCGCACATCACCATTTTTATCAGGAACCATATCCAGTGAAGTTTGTATCGGCATCGGCTCTGGCATTTCCTGCGCTGATGCAACCGCAGCCACATTTACATTGGTAATATCAGATTGCTCCAAAGATTTTGCCACATCCTCACCAATAATTCCCATTATCACTTGTCTATCAACCGGCAAATAATGATGCCCAACCCACCTTGCGATGTAATCAGGAATCGATTTGGCAAAGGGAATATCCATGTCATCAGTCGGGCCCCACGGCTCAAACCGCATGTTCAAAAGTGAATCTACCAGTGACTCTACCGACTCGCCCCTCTGCAACGCTTTAGACAATAATCTCGCCAATGTATCCATCAATCCTGAAAAGGCCGAACCCTCGCGGGCAGTTTTCAGGAAAATCTCTCCCAACCGACCATCTGCATAATGATTGGCTGTGATATAAACTTTGTGATTTCCCACTACAAAACTATGTGTCAATCCACGCCGAGTTTTTGGCATATGGGTTTCCTGCGGCTTCAGCAATTCCGCTTCTTTGGATTCTTTTTCCTCATCTTTTTTCTTTACAGTCAAAGGTTGTGATGCCTTGCAGTTATCGCGATAAAGCGCCAACGCTTTTATCCCCGCCTTCCACGCTTCAACATAAATTTGCTCAATTTCCTCGACCGCTGTTTCCTCCGGCATATTTACTGTTTTGCTAATCGCTCCACTGATAAACGGTTGAACAGATGACATCATTTCTACATGCGCCATTGGCCTGATAAACCGCACTCCGTCACCAACTCGACTAGCACAGTCAAATACCGGCAAATGCTCTTCCCGTAAATGAGGAGCGCCTTCAACTGTTCCGTTTTCCAAAATGTAATCGTTGATTTCTTTCGTCTCCGTTTGGTTGTAGTCCAAATGTTCCAACGCCGCAATAACCGAATTGTTAACAATTGAATATCCTCCGCCTCCTGCCAGTTTTTTATATTTCACCAACGCAAAATCAGGTTCAATACCGGTAGTATCTGCGTCCATGAGAGGGCCAATCGTACCTGTTGGCGCTAACACCGTCACCTGCGCATTGCGATAGCCAAATTGCTCACCCAAAACATACGCCTCGTCCCAATCTTGTTTTACTGCTGTAAATAACTCCTGTGCCAAATTATTTTCGTCAATAGCATAAGAAGCCTCTCTGTGCATTCTGATTACTCCCAGCATCGATTCACGATTTGGCGCAAAAGCATTAAACGCATTCAATCTTCCCGCGATTCTCGCCGATTGCGCGTATGCTCTGCCTGTCATTATCCCCGTCATTGCTGCCGCTTGGGCTCTACCTTTGTCAGAATCATACGGCATTCCCACCCGCATCAAATAAGCACCTAAGTTGGCGTATCCCAACCCTAGAGGTCTAAATTCGTGAGAATTTTCGGCAATAACTTTTCCGGGATATGATGAAAAATCCACCAAAATTTCTTGTGCGGTAATCATAATATCCACCGTATGACGATATCCCTCAACATCAAATGTTCCGTCATCATTCAAATACTTCACCAAATTAATTGACGCCAAGTTACACGCCGAATCGTCCAGAAACATATATTCACTGCAAGGGTTGCTGGCATTTATCCGACCACTCACTTTGCATGTATTCCACTTGTTGATAGTGGTGTCATACTGCATCCCCGGATCAGCACACCGCCACGCAGCTTGAGCAATCTCCCGCATTATTTGCCGTGCTGGCAAAGTCTTGGTGACTTCTCCCGTTGTCACCGCACGCAAATCCCAATTGCCTCCGTCTAAATAAGCCTGCATAAATTCGTCTGTCACCCGTACAGAGTTATTCGAATTCTGCCCACCTACCGTGTGATATGCTTCTCCATTGAAATCCGAAGGTAATCCGCCAAGTTCAATCAGCATCTTGGCTTTGTCTTCTTCTCTGGCCTTCCAATGAATAAACTCCATTAGTTCAGGATGGTCCACATTCAAAATCACCATTTTTGCCGCCCGACGAGTAGTACCACCCGATTTCGTTGCGCCAGCACCAGAATCAAAAACTTTCAAGAAAGATAACACGCCAGACGAAGTCCCTCCACCCGACAGTCGCTCGTACTTAGAACGCAGAGTAGAAAAGTTAGTTCCCGAACCACTACCGTATTTGAACAATTGCGATTCTTTTTTTAACAAATCAAAAATATCCGTCATATCATCTTTGACCGACTGGATAAAACACGCCGAAGCCTGCGGATGTTCATATCCATTTACCGCTGATTCAACTTCATTTTTTTGTTTATCCCAATGCCAATTTTGCGAATTACCAGTAATCCCATATTCGTGGAACAAACCGACATTAAACCAAACAGGCGAGTTAAATGCCGCTCGTTGTGTCATCAAAATAAATTTCAATTCATTTTCAAAAGCTTCTGCTTCAAATGCATTAGTCAAATGTCCCAATTGTTCACCACCAATTCGAATCGTGCGCGCTACCCGATGCACCAATTGCTTGATAGAAGTTTCCATTCCTTCTGATGAACCTACTCCCCTTTTCCGCAAATATTTATATGCCGCAATTGTCACCGCCGTTTCGGACCAATCAGTGGGTGCCTCCACTTCTTTATCAAGAAGCATCGTGCCATCTGTATCTTTCAAGCTAACTTGTCGCACCCCCCATTCAGTCATGCCAAAAACATCTTCGCCTTCTTTGGTAAAGTATCTGCCCACAAGCCCCCGTTCAGTCGTAGTATCTTCCATAACCCCAACCTCTTTAAACTTTTATAATCGTAGATTCTCCTCTGTCATTCCCGCGTAGGCGGGAATCCATTTTCTTTTCCTGCTATTGGCTAGTGGCTATTCGCTAGTGGCTAATCCCTAGATACTAGTCGCTAGATACTAGATACTATCCTTCTACTCTCTTTTCCTTCTCAATCATCTTTTTAATTTCTCTGTCAAAAGTTTCTAAGTCTGTAAATTTGCGATACACTGCGGCAAAACGAATGTACGCAACGCTATCTGTTTGTTCTAATTTTTTGATAACTATCTCGCCAATATCCGACGAATTTACTTCTTCACGATTCAATTCATAAATTTCCCGCTCAATATCATCAATTACTTTTTCAATGGACGCTACTGACAATGAACGCTTGTGAAACGCTTTATAAATTCCGGCTGCTATTTTTTTTCGCTCAAATAATTCCCGTGTGTCATCTTTCTTCACTACCATCAATCGCGGTTGTTCCGCTCTTTCATAAGTCGTAAATCTAAATTGACACTTCACGCACTCCCGCCGACGCCGAACAGTAGCGCTATCTTCTGCTTCGCGAGAATCCACTACCGCGCTATTTAAATCACCACATTGCGAGCACTTCATTGGGATAGTTAAAAGTTAAAAGTTATAAGTAACGAGTTACGAGTCGCGAGTAACGAGTAAAAGACGGTTTGTAGTAAGTAGTTTGTAGCGAGTAGAGAATGTTGCCGTAGGCGACTACCAACATTTTTAATTTTTAATTTTTCATTCCCCTGCTAGATACTACTTGTTGTGTATGTAAGACTAATAGTACCCCTATATCTTGTATTTGCGTGAAACCCGCTCCAGCAATCAAATACCCTTGCTTTTATCCCCACTCTCTAAATCTGGAATCTAGAATTTAGAATTTAGAATCTCGCACAGAACAAACCCCATCGAACAAATTGCCCCTTCCTCCCCCTCCGCCATTGGAGCTTCCTTCCATTTTCCCTCTCG
Source organism: uncultured Candidatus Saccharibacteria bacterium (assembly GCA_964350005.1). Classification (GTDB taxonomy): domain Bacteria; phylum Patescibacteriota; class Kazan-3B-28; order Kazan-3B-28; family Kazan-3B-28; genus JAKLDB01. The sequence continues at coordinate 49 of CAYGIK010000007.1, read as the reverse complement.
GCCTTTCGGCGTAAGGTCGTACTGAAATGAGCAAAATTGCCGCCACGGG
>CAYGIK010000006.1:17678-20763 GCA_964350005.1 uncultured Candidatus Saccharibacteria bacterium | reverse complement strand
CTGGCTTGTCTGCCCGCCTTGGGAGGGTCCAGAATCTTAGCTGTCATTCCCGCGAAGGCGGGAATCCATTTTTTCTACTAAATCACAGTATAAATCTCGCCATTGTGGGTTAGATTCGTTAATTAGTTTGATCTTCCAATGCCGATTCCACTTTTTTATTTGTTTTTCTCTGGTGATTGCAGACAGTACGTCGCCAACATTTTCATAATAAACCAACCGATTCAGACTATACTTTTCGGAAAACCCTGGCACGAGTTTATTTTTATGCTTGTATGTACGTTGTATGAGAGCACTGGTCACCCCAGTATATAAGGTGCCATAGGGTTTATTTGTCAAAATATAAACATAATACTGCTCATCAGTGTTCATAATTCTTATTGTAAGAGCAAAATGGATTCCCGCCTACGCGGGAATGACAAAAGGGAAGGAACTTACCAGAATGACGGGAAAAGGATTTTTTCGCGGAGCCTGTCCTGAAGAACTGAAGGGCTCAGGATGACACCCTTCGGGATGTCATTTTACCTTCTTACCTAACTTTGAAATCAATTGGACAGACTTTCGATTATCAGTAGTAGAGGTTTGGCGCTTCCGCAATTTTAAATCTCGCCCCGCATGATGACGATCCAAACTATCAACCTTATCTTTTCTACTTAGTCTCATAGTTATTATTGTACTAGGAAAATGGATTCCCGCCTTCCTCCTTCGCCGAGCCGACTACGCTCTAATGAGCTACGACGGGCCAAGGGCTACGGACGGACGAGTCGCGGGAATGACAGCGTCTTTTTACTCACTACAAACTACTCACTACAAACCGTCTTCCACTCGTTACTCGTTACTCGTAACTTTCTACAAACTACTTGCTACAAACTGTCTTCCACTCGTTACTCATCACTTTTTCGCGTTAATCTCATTGTGAATCAGCTTCACAAACTCTTTTATTGCCATTGCACCAAGGTCGTCCTTCGCTCGACTGCGAACTGCAACTGTGCCAGCTTCTTTTTCCTTATCACCGACTACCAACATATAAGGAATCTTATTCATTTCCGCTTCACGGATTTTCTTGCCGACCGATTCGTTACTTTCATCTAATTCAGCTCGAAAACCTGCTTCACGCAATTCTTGATAAACTTTTCTTCCATAATCTAAATGTTTTTCACTAATTGGGAGAACTTTTACTTGTACAGGAGCCAGCCAAATCGGAAACGCTCCAGCGTAATGTTCAATCAATACACCAAAAAATCTTTCAATAGAACCAAGCAAAGCTCGATGTACCATAAACGGCCGACGCTCTTTGCCGGTAGCATCCACAAAAGTCATATCGAATCTTTCAGGGAGAGTGAAATCGAACTGAATCGTCGTCATCTGCCATTCTCGTCCCAGCGCATCTTTTATCTTCAAATCAATTTTTGGTCCGTAAAATGCGCCTCCACCCTCATCCATTTCATATTCCAAACCTTCTTTATCTATGGCTTTGCGCAAAGATTCAATCGCAATATCCCAATCGGCAGAATCACCGACACTTTTTTCGGGCTTAGTAGCCAGATATGCTTTGATATCCGTAAATCCAAACGCTTTCCACATACTTAAGGAGAATCGCAAAGTTTCCGAAACTTCGTCTTCAATTTGTTCGGGTGTACAGAAAATATGCGCGTCATCTTGGGTAAATCCGCGAACCCGAAGTAATCCATACAAAACTCCCGAGCGTTCGTAGCGGTAAACTGTTCCAAGTTCTGCCCAGCGCATTGGCAAATCCCGATATGAACGAGTGCGGGTTTTGTACATCAAAATATGGAAAGGACAATTCATCGGCTTGATGTAATAATCGTCCTTATCTATCTCCATCGGGGAGTACATATTTTCGTTGTAGTATCCAAGATGTCCCGAAGTTTCCCACAACCACGCTTTTCCTATGTGCGGGGTGAACAAAATTTCATAACCATTTCGGATGTGTTCTTCCCGCCAAAAATCTTCAACAACTTTTCTAACTCGACTACCTTTGGGATGCCAATACACCAAACCCGAACCAGCTTCTTCGTGTAGTGAAAACAAATCTAATTCTTGCCCGAGTCTGCGATGGTCGCGTTTCTTGGCTTCTTCCAACATCAACAAATATGCATCTAATTCTTTTTGAGTGGCGTAGGCTGTGCCGTAAATGCGAGTGAGCTGTTTATTCTTTTCATCACCCCGCCAGTAAGCACCGGCTAATTTTGTAATTTTAAAAGCGCCGATTTCGGAGGTACTATCCACATGTGGTCCAGCGCACAAATCCGTGAAAGTAATTACCTCGTCACTCGATACCTTTTTATCATCCTCACCTCCATTTTTGTCATTCCCGTCCCTCTCTCCGTCATTCCCGCTCCCTTCTCTGTCATTCCCGCGTAGGCGGGAATCCATTTTCTTTTCTTTTCTGGATCCCCGGGTCAAGCCCGAGGATGACGAAAGGGAGGGAGATACTACCTGCCCGGCCAGGGAATCAAGCCTGCCTGTCCGGTAGGCAGGTTCAGCATGACGGCTGGCTACAGAACTATAAAAGGAAACAATTTTTTCGCCCCGCACCTTCAAATCCTCCAGCAATTCTGTTTTGTAAGGTTGTTTTTCTGCCTTAGCTTGTTCAATTGCCTCATCAATCGGCATTTCGGAACACTTGAAAGTCCGCTCTTCTTTAATAATTCGCTTTGCTTCGGCCTCTATCTTTTCCAACTCCTTCTCCTCGGGAGGAGTGGGAAAATCCAAATCATAGTAAAATCCATCCTCAACGGCTGGGCCGATGGCGAGTTTAGTCTTGGGATACAGATTCAAAACCGCTTCCGCCAAGATATGACTGGCGGAGTGGCGGATTTTCGAGATATCCGACTGCTTATCTGCTTTTGCGCTTCTTATCTTTTTTGCCATGGAAAGTTGATTTACCTGTAGACTTTCCCAGTTTAGCAGATTTTTTCGGTCTTAGCCGAGAGAAAACCAACCCCGCTATCAACACTAAAGCCACCAGACCAGAGAAAACTCTCGACCAAATCATAACTAATGAGTTTTTCCAGCTAACTTCTAAAGTGTGCTTTCCGACCGGTATGCTCATAAACTGTCCCAA
>CAYGIK010000006.1:0-17578 GCA_964350005.1 uncultured Candidatus Saccharibacteria bacterium | reverse complement strand
AATCCCACGCCGTTCACAGCTCCTGCGTATGAAGTTGCAAATCTAAGAGCCACATACTCATTCATCGTTAAGCCTTCGGCGGTTGTGTTGTGCTCTAGCCAACTAACCAGATTGGATGATATTGGCAGATTGGCCATTACAACCAATAGCAAAATCACACTAGCCAATTTGGCTCGCGCCTTGGCTTCAGTTGGTGCTTGTTGCACTAACCAACCACCGATTAGACCAATAAAAATAGCCGCTGGACCAAGGAACCTAGTAGGGAATTGGAAATATGCCAGTTCGGGTAGAGTTTGCCAAATCCATTGAGAAATCGGCAGTGCCATAAAAATTAAAATCCCCGAGATGGTTAGTAGGACAGCTAATAATTTAGCCGAGGGCTGACGCCGAACAATAAAGTACACCAATAATCCGGCTAACCATGTTGCCGAATGAACCACCCCAACCGACAGCCAAGCTTGTTCACGATCTCGATACAGATTTATCAGATTGACTAAACTAGGGAAAGAAAGGTGATAGTCAAATTTACTGACGGTTAGATAAATTGCATTGATTAGTTTGGCATCTACTAGTGCTGGTAGCCAATAAAACGCCGTCAGGCCTAAGGCTACTAAACCAGCTAGGCCAATTCGGCCAATCGCTTGGCGATTTTTTATCTCGCCATAATAAAGATAAAACAGCATGGCGATTACCACCGCTACCGTCACAAAAGAAGTCAGCGTATGTGATAGAATCACTCCGACCAAACCCAACACTAATACTGTCCATACCCAACGAGTTGATTTCCTGTAATAAGACACCAGCGTCCACAAAATCCAAGGTACTAGATTTAGAGCAAAAAATTCTGGGAAAGCTCCCCGAGTGTACAGCAACGCCAGATAATATGGTGCCCAAACAAATAACCCGCTTGCCAGCAGTGAGGCTTCCAACCCAAACCAATGTCTGGCTAATCGGTACATTCCCCATGCCCCGAGGAATAAGCTAATAATCAATACTACTTTGGTGGCCAATATTGCATTTAGCCCCATCAGCTGGAACAGACTAACCCACCAATAATACAACGGAGCATAGTAGTGAAATACTGGAGCCCCAAACCCAACCCAAACTTGTGGCAACCATTGAGGCCACCACCAACCCTGTTGCCACATCTCAAACATTGCTTTTGCCCACAGATATGGGGTTGTATCATGCGTACGGTGAATGCTGGAGCTAAATAAGCCCCGTGCCGCCAACGCCAAAGCCAGCCCCCAAGCTCCCCATAGAACGCCAGTAGCCCAATTAGTTATCTGCTTTGCTAATCTGTTGGACGAAGGTGGCATACCTAGATTTTAGCATACCCTCATCGATCTCAAGAAACCGTTGGTATTGACAGTTTATAATAATTGTGATATACTAAAATAATTAGGATAAAAAGTATTTAGAAATTTCCAAAAAACGCCAATCGAATTTGAAAATAAATTTACTTCTCTGACCTTCACTTGCTAAAATGATTTACAACATTTTTTGAGAAAGTTATTACAAATCAAGAGTTGTTGAATAGAAAAGAAAAATAATTTGTGCAAACTAAAGTAAAAGAAAATTCTAAAGAAACTGATTAAATAAAAAAATAAAGTAATCAGTTGAAGAACACAGAAAAAAGAATTTGAAAAAAAACTATTGCGCAACAAAACAAAAATAAAATAAAATGAAAATGTCGAATAACAACAAGAGTACCATTAGGGGGAAAATGGAAAACAGTAATGATCTTGTATTACACAAGGTCCAAGCAAAGGTAACACAACAAATTTATGGCGGCCTAATTCTTTTGGTCGTCGGCTTGATGTGGTTCAATTCGCAAGCAGGTGTTTTTGCAGGACTAACTAATAATATCGATACCAACATTGGAGTTACCGCCGGTGCTCTTTCGTTAAGCAATGGTGATATTGCCTTGGCTTTTGCTGCTGTTGGAGTTGGTAGTGGTGCCACTGGTAATAATGTTTTAAGCAACCATGTTGTTAGTGACCTACGCGGTGCAGCTAACTCCTACTGGTCAGTTCGTGTTAACGCCAGCAATATGAATAGTGGCACTAACTCAATTTTGGCCAGCACCATTAAAGTCCATCCCGGCAACGCCACCATCAGCAATGTCGCCACATGGGATGGTACAAAAATTGGAATTGGCGAAGGCAACGACGTAGAAATCGGCACTCTGCGCAACATTTTCAACTCAACCTACAACGCACCAATGGCAGCCAGAATCAACGGTATAAAATTCACCGTGCCTGTCCCAGCCGTATTTCCTGCTGGTGAATATACGGGTAAATTCGTGCTAACATTGCTGGCTAGCGATGGTACTTAATCTTTTACCTTTTATAAATTAGAAGGTTATTCGAATTATATTGACCCCGCTTATAAAAGTGGGGTCAATTTTGTGCGACAATAAACTTAATGGTTAAGTTGCGTAATTTCAACTACTACTGGTGGCGGTATATCGGCCTGACAGTCGGAGCACTGACGATTATCATTACTCGCTGGATGTATCACGCTCACTATCTCTACCACTGGGATTCAGCTCAGTTTGCCTTGGCTATTAATAATTTTGATCTCATTAAACACCAACCCCACCCACCAGGCTACATTTTATATGTAGAACTTGCCAAATTAATAAATTATGTTGTTCACGATCCCAATCTTGCATTAATTATTCTAGGGATTGTGGCGTCAATTGTTGGTTTTGTGTTAATTTATCAACTTGGTCGCGAAGCATTTGGTGAATTAGTTGGTTGTTTAGCCGGTATTTGGTTTATTTTCAATTCATCAATTTGGTTTCACGGTTTAGTTGCTGAAGTTTACATCGTTGAAACAGTTGTGGTTGCTGGTTTGATTCTTGTAGCTTATCGCCACTTTCGTCACCCTAGCAATACTACTCTAGTCTGGTTATTGGTGATCAGCGCCTTTTTGGGTGGTATTCGTCAATTCTCGGCTATTATCACCCTGCCACTAATAGTTTTTGTCTTTCTGCACTATAAAAACTGGCGGCGACAAATCAACTGGGCTTTGCCACTCTGGGTTGGGCTCAATTTGCTCTGGGCAATCCCACTGATAATCATCTCGGGGGGATTGGGCCAATACCTCGCTCTCAATTGGCGGTTGACCAGTCTAATTTCACTCGACCCTTCTAACTCCATTACTTTCAAGGCTATGATTGGTCGCTTAAGTTTTGCGGTTACTTTATTACGCTCGGCGTTCCTGCCTGTCTTGGTGTTGCTGGGTTTGGGTGCAATACCGTTTATTACTCGCGAATCCAAACAGTATCTTAAAATCAGCTGGCCTTGGGTCTGGTTTTGGTCATTAACCATCATCCCCGGTCTATTGTTCGTGATTACTGTCTGGCTGACCAATAACGGCTACCTTCTATTTATTACACCAGTATTATTGGTTCTTGCTGGAGCAAGTACCGCCTCTATTGCCAAAGTGGCAGCTAAATTTTCTAAAATCTATGGCTATTTGGTAATTGGGGTGAGCTTTATAGCCGTACTAACTTTCCAGATTTATCAATTTTATACGCTTAATCCCGACGCCTACGATTATTTAAGCGCTGGTTTGCCCTCGGTTCAGGTGATGGATAGGGGATCGGCGGAAACATCCAAATTAATTCACGAAAAATTCACTCCCGAGAATACAGTTATTGTTGCCTCCAATCGATATATTTTCTTTGGCCTTAGGCACTATCAATTTTATTATCCCGATTTTGATGTTTACTCTCTAGCGCCTAAGGCATTTTCGAGTTCCAACCCAATCTGGCATGTCCGCGGAAAACAAGTACACGAATTCTTAGATAACATTACTCTCGGTCCAAATATTAAATATGTTTTACGCACTCCTGATCAAAGTGTGTTGGGGGCGGAAGGCGCGCGTTACGAACATCCCATCTATAATCTTCTTCCCCAAATTGATTGGGCGTATTACGACCTAAGTGATGAAGCAACTGTTCACTGGCTAAGAAATAATCGTGAAATTCTGTTTGTTTTTAATAACAGCTCTGCGTTATGAATAAAATCTTTTTTAATCGAGCTTGGTGGTTTGTAGGTATCGTTCTGTCGTTTTTGCTATTTTTCGCGCTTAGTCTGCCGGGCGATCCAGATTTGGGATGGCATTTGGGTAGCGGACGCTATCTTTGGACCCATCTTCTTCCGCCTCATACTGATATTTTTTCTTGGTCAATGCCAGATTTTCCTTGGATTGCCCATGAATGGATGACTGACCGAATTATGTATGTCCTCTACCATATTGGTGGTCTCTGGCCATTGGTAATTTTATTTTCACTAATAATTGTTTTAGCCTTCTGGCTACCGACTCGCATGCAACAATTTAGAAAAACTCCGTTATCCGCCATTGTGGGGTCTGCCATCGCTTTGTTAGTTTGTTGGAACATCATCGGTGTGCGTCCGCAAATGCTGACGCTGGTGGGCACCGCTATTACTATGTTGATTCTGTTTGCTTGGAGAGACAATCGTCAGATTAGGATACTTTACTGGTTGCCTATTTTGTTTTTTGTCTGGGTCAATTTTCACGGTGGCTTTTTAAGTGGTTTTGTCGTAATCGGTATGTTTATAGTAGGGGAGGCGCTCCGCCGAATTTTGGCTGGTCCGCGTCCCGCTAAAACTTTATATCTCCTAAGTTGGCAAGAACTATTTCGTCTAGGGCTAATCGGCATAGGTGGGGGGCTCCTAGCTACTCTGATTAATCCTTACGGTTGGCACATTTACCGAGAAATTTATGACACCCTTAGCCAGTCCGATATCCTTAACCGAATTGCCGAATGGTTGCCGGTCACTCTGCAATCATCTGGCAGTTACAACGCTGTCATTTTGGGTGTTCTGATAATCGTTCTAATCTTCATTAATCGGTTCAACTTTGATTTCACCAAATTAGTGTTGGCCATCACATTCTTCTTTTTTGGCGTTACTTCTTGGCGACATTTGCCCCTTTTCGCTCTGGTTAGTTTGCCATTGCTGATTGAACAATTAGGGCCGGTAGTCGAACACGGGTTACAGGAGTTAGCTCGTCGAACATGGCTGTTGTTGATTCTGGCCATACTGGTATTTGGCTGGGGACTAAATAGAGTTGATGTTTTGAGAACGGCTCTTTCCTCGCCTGTCAGTTATGGTCAAGCTACTGGCTATCCTATCCAAGCGATGGATTACATCAAGCAACATTTTTCATCCGATGTGAGACTTGTTACCGAATATGGTTGGGGAGGTTATATTATCTGGCAATTGCCTGAATACAAATTGTTTATTGACGGTCGAATGGCGATTTGGCGTCAAAACGGCTTGAGAATTTTCGACGATTACACCAAACTACTCTCGCTTAACCCGAAAGACATTACCGAAATGGTTGACAAGTGGCATCCTGAAGTTATTCTGCTACCCAGAGAACATCTGGTTAATAATGTGCTGGGAAATAATCCCACGGAGTGGAAACTTATTTACTCGGACGAATTTTCTCTGTTATGGGAATATCGGCAGGAAAATAAGATATCCAATTCTTAACTTACAGTCGGGTTTGTAATAGAATGGAAAAGCATACTCCGTATCAGAGCAATGTTCGTTTATGAAAGTGTTGGGAAAAAAAAGAATTTGGACAGTCGTTGGGTTAAGCTTATTCTTAGTAGCTATTTTACCGATTATTCAACAACTTGCACCCGTTGCGGTTGCTGGTCAGATTGGCCATGACGGTATCGCTCTCGACCCCACCATAGGTAGCGGGATAAATCGAAACTATTATGGTTATGTTTTGGCGGAAGGCGAAGAGCTGAATGACGCCATCACTGTGTTAAATACATCCAACGAAACAAAAACATTCATCCTCTTTGGCGGAGGGTCAACTCTTAATCCGGACTATACTCTGTCACCCACTGAAACCACTCCCGACAAACAGCCCAACACTGGTACTTGGATTACTTTTGAAAAAAATCAGTTCACGCTAAAAGCGCATAGTGAGGCGGTAGCAAAGTTTACTATCAAAGTTCCCGACAATGCTGATGTTGGCGACTATCAGGGAGAAATCTATGCTCAAGAAATCGTGCCAGAAGCCCAAACCAAAGGGACTGGTGTTCAAATTTTGACCCGTATTGGAGTTGGAGTGTATAACATTGTTCCCGGTGACATCAAGCGCGACTTGTTTATTAAAAAAATCGGTCATCATGTTATTTCGGGGCGTGGTGATAACCGTAAGTTAATTTTCCGAATTAAATTTGACAATCAAGGCAATGTTCGACTAACTCCAACTATAGATATCAAAGTTCGTGGTTTCTTCGGCAAGGTCGGTGAGCAAATGGGCGCCACCTACGGCACCATTGCTCGAGGCCAAACTACTACACTAGAGGGCGAATGGGTACGGAGAGCGCCTTACTTCGGTCGATTTGTAGCCAATTTTACTTTCCATCTTCCCGCTCGGGAGCAGGTTAATAAAGATCGTACCAAGACTCAGCTACCGGAAATTGTGATTACCAAACGATATGTTTTCTGGGTCTTCCCGTTGACCGAAATACTTTACCTATTAATCGCATTGTTTGTTGTTTACTTACTGCGTTCGGTTTGGTTGTATTACCTAATTGTGAATCGGTTAAAAACCAAAACTACCATCTACACCGTGGTGGCTGGTGACACACTTACAAAAATAGCTTCTAAGATGAGTGCCGATCCTCGAATATTGGCCAAGTTTAATCTTCTGCGCTGGCCATACGAAGTAAAGCCCGGCGAAAAATTATTAATTCCAGTCGGCAAATTGCAAAAGAGCGAGTGGCAAGAGCGTCTCCAGCAAGTTTTGGGTCATCGGAATATTATCATAAAAGCGGTTACTCACTTCTTTAGTCGGCGCAACACTCACGAAATCTCCAAGCGGATGCAAGGAATTATTTCTACTGATAAAAACCTTGCTGCCGAAGTAGTAATTGTTGACCGCGGGGATACGATTGAAGACGTAGCTCAATATGCCCACATTTCAATTGAAACTATTATTCGTCTAAACCATCTTCGTCCGCCATATCGCCTGCGGGCTGGTCAAGAACTTTTAATACCTAAACTAAAGAATAAAAAATGAAAAATAATTGGCGGCTAATTATTGTTGGGGGGCTGGTAGCATTCTTCTGGCTGGTTCAATCAGTTTTCGCTGCCGGCGGAATCGGTATTATGCCCCAACCCACTCCTACCGAGCCATCACGGAGCTGGTTTGTTTACACTCTAAATCCCGGCACATCACAGACTGATACCGTACTAATCAACAACAGTTCTGATAAATCCATTAATGTTGCCGTAGAAGCACTGGATGCCATCAATACCGCAGAAGGGGGATTTACCCTGATTGATTTAGCTAGTCAAAACAAAGATTTGGGGTTATGGGTAACGCCAAGTGCTAATTCTGTTCAAATTCCTGCCGGTAAATCGGCAGAAGTTAATTTCACACTAAAAGTCCCCGAAAATGCAACTCCCGGCCAGCACAGCGGAGCAATTGTGGTATATGAAAAATCAGCTGACAGCACAGATGGAGTTGGGCTAAGAATCCGTGTAGGTGCCCGAATTTATGTGACAGTGCCGGGGAAGGTTGTTCGCAAACTAACTTTTCAAAAAGTTAGCCATGAAATTAAAGACGGAAAATTAATTTTTCATATTCAAGCTCGTAACGAAAGCAATGTAAATATTGAACCAGCGCTGGATATTAACCTAAAAGGACTGTTTGGATCTTATCGCCAAGAAGAAAACTCAAATGGAACTTTCCTCCCCAATAGCACGATAACGATAGACAAGACATGGGAAAAGCGTGCTCCACTGATGGGTTATTATCGCGTCAACTTGGTTTTGCATACTTGGTCAGTTGATGAAATTTTATCAGATGGGAGCAAAACGACTCTTCCTGATATGACTTTTAAATATTCTTTCAGTTTCTGGATAGGAGGAATTTACTTCGCACTTCTGACCATTCTTTTGATTCTTGGATGGCTCGTTTATCGGTTATTAACTTTTTGGAAAGACAGAAATAAATACCGCACCAAAGTTGAAGTTTACGCTATCGCAAAAGGTGAAACCATTATGCATATTTCTGAAAAAACAGGCGCCCTGCCCCAGCTCATCGTAAAATTCAATCGACTAGTCTGGCCGTATGCTTTGAATGTCGGAGACAAGTTGGTGGTGCCAGTTCGTCCGCTAACATCCGATGAGCTATATCGCAAATCCGAAATCGAAACCATGCCACCAGTAACTAGTTATTTGTTGTCATTTAAGTCATCTTTGTATCATCCGCGTCTATCTGCTAGTTCGACACCACGCTTATCCGCGCGGTTGAGCGCGAAACGAGCCAAGAGAAAGCGAAAACATTAATTATAAATTAGATCCGTCATTCTGGTAAGTACTTTTTGTCATTCTCTGACTTGATCGGAGAATCCAGAAAGGAAAATAGATTCCCGCCTACGCGGGAATGACAGAGAGGAAGCGGAAGAAGAAATGAAGCGGACAAAACTTTTTCAGCATATTACAGTCATTATCACAACGGTCGCGGTGGTGGCCGGCTTTTCCAATCTCATTCCGCTAGAAGTAAAAAATGTTCCCAAAGCGGAAGCCGCCACCAAAATGATAATATTCTGGGATGATGCTGCCTACGGTGGAGCACCCGCTGGCTGGACTTACGAAGCTGGATATGTCAGTAAAATGATTCGTGGCAATAGCACGGCCGGAGGAACAGGAGGGTCTGACAGTCATACCCACACCATTAATACTACCGGCACAGAGGGTTCTAATACTGGTACCAGTGTTCAGAGAAAAGGCACTAACAATACTGCTTCAGCTCAGGCCCACAACCATACCAGTATTACCAGCTCATCAATGTCAACAGATGTTAATAACTCATTACCGGCATATCGCAGTTTGCAGGTTTTGTCTTGCGATGCCGGTATTCCCACTGTTTTGCCACAGTACGCTATCGTGATGTTTGATGCAGCGGTGCCGGCTACTTTTACGCGCTATTCGGCGCAAGATGCCAAATTTGTCCGCGGAGGAGCCAACTCAAATGTTACTGGCGGTACCTCCAGTCCCCACAGCCACTCCGCCGTAGCTCTAACTACCAGTGAAGCCAGCTTGTCTGCAAACGCGCTTACTTTAGGAGCAGGAGCAACGCTCAACCTTCAGAGTCATACCCACTCGCTTACTGGTGGCACCACCGATTCGGATGCCATTGTTGACCCCCTCCATACCCACACTATTTTGGGGTATGCCAACGCTGCCAATACTCCAATCGTAAATCCCATGATAGCGGCATTCCAAGGGGGCACGGCACCTACTGGTTGGACTTCCATGAGCGATGTAGGAGGTGATTTTTATCAAGTCTTTATCGAAGGGCAATCTGCTTACGGGACTGGCAATGGGGCAGCTTCTCACCACCACCACAAAGCAGCTGGTTATACATTAGGAACCACCAACGGCACCACAGCATTTGTTACTGGTGTCCCTGCCACTACCGGCTCCACTTCCCACGCCGATAGTATCGCTGGCGCTAACATTACCACTAGCGAGGGCAATAACTTGCCGGCATACATAGATGTGGTAATCGCAAAAAAAGATCTCGTGTATACTCCCGCATCTACTGAATGGCGTTGGGCTGATGCGGAACAAACTGCTGACCCTGCCGACACCTTAGGGACTGATATTTTCGCAGGAGACACTATTGCAAATCAAAGCTCCGCGCCATCCAGTACTCGAATCGTCTATGACGGGAATGCTTTAAAATTACGCTTTGGTGTAACCGAAACTGCGGGGGTTGCCGGCACGGATGTGAAATTTCATCTGGAATACGATACCTCTAATAGTTTTTCGTCGGCAACTGATGTCGGCGGAATTGGTCAAGTGGTTATTTGGCGTTACTACAATGGCGTGGATACCAACGATACTTCAATAACCACTCGTCTCCTTACTACTACTACTGCCAATGGCACTCATAACGAAACTGGCGGTAGTACTAGCTCTAGTACATTTGACCCCGCCGCTAGCACCGCCACAGAATTTGAATTTACCATCCAAAATAATGGTGCCACCGCCAACACTCAATATTTTTTCCGCCTCTACTACATCGAAAATAGTAGTGGCGCAGATACTCCTGCTGGGGTAGTACCTCCTGTTGTGGGAAATAATTATCCTACCCTCACTACCGCCGCCGCTTATGACTTGGAAATAAGTACCGCTCCAGTTGCTCCTGCGAATGTCAGCTACGGGAGTATTGTCGCTGGGACTGATACTAAACAGTATGTCTTTTCTGCTGGCGAAAAAATCGGCTTCTGGGACAAACGCTCAACAGCTGCCTCTTATACGGTATCAGTTTCTGGTACTGATATGACTAGTGGGGGGAACACTATCTCAAACTCTAATATCACATGGACATCCACAACAGGTGTTCTTAATGTCGGTTTTACTTCTGTCACAACAAATATGACTGGTCAAACCGGTGCCACTCTAGACACTCCCAGAACAGCCTACGCAGCTTCTGCGGGTTATGGCAAAGGGGGATTCTATTTTTCGCCCACGATTGACCTCGCTGGTCTATCTGCTAAACCCTCCGGCAATTACACTGGCACCATCACCATCACCATCACCTAATTTCTTAGCCATCATCACCTAGTCTCTCCAACCCATTTTCATATCTCATTTGTATTAGAAATACTCACGATCGTACAAATAAGTAATACACTTCTGAATGGTCCGTAAATCAAAGATTCATAAAACCAACACTCGTCGTCCAGAGACTCAACGTTCGTTGATTCGTCGACAGATAGTTCATCTACTAAAAGTTGCAGGTGCTCAGCTAATTGAATTGGTTGCCACACCGTTAACGGTGAGATACAAAGGTTTTCGCGCCCTTAGTCCCAGAACACTCCAAAAAATTATCAATAGTTTAATTTATGATGGCGAGTTGGAACGGCGTGGGAAAGATAAATATTATCTTACAGATGCGGGCGCCGCTCATCTTTTGCCACTTCTAAAACCAGTTCTTGCTACTGACGGCCAGACTAGAATATTAGTGTTTGATATCCCAGAATCTCATCGGGGGCAACGGGACACATTTCGTCGTCATATTAAAATGCTGGGCTTCAAACAACACCAACTTAGCGTGTGGGTTAGCAAGTATCGTTGCGAAGATTGGATTGATTGGCTTATCAACTACCATGAAGTAGAGGATTATACCTCGCTCTATATCGGCAAACTAATCCGATAAACGAGAAAAACACAAAAAAACAATGATTACCTATTTATACGATCGTACAAATAGGTAATACAAATAAAACAGATAAGATAGCCAAAATAGATAAGACAGCCAATTGGGTAATTGGCTGGGATTGATGAGTGATTGTTTTTTTATATGGTGGGCGGTAGAGGATTCGAACCTCTGACATGTCCGACTAGTCGGACCGCTCAATTTATAAACTGGTGGGCCCAAGAGGATTCGAACCTCTGACCTTTCCCACGTCAAGGGAACGCTCTACCAACTGAGCTATAGGCCCAAAAGCCCACCTTTCAATCTGAGCTAACCGCCCGTATGATTGTTAACTTTGCTTGATATCCTTTGGGTGACTTTAGGTAAAATTCTCTCCTAAATGCTTCTGATTTATCTTCAAATTGTTCAAAATACACCAGCTCTAGAGGACGACGATGTTTTGTCGATGCCACCATACCTTTGTTATGCACAAGCAGTCTCTTGGGTGGAGTCAATGAGGTGCACCCAATGTAGTAATCGCCATCCTTCTGACTCCTTAAAAAGTAAACATAAAACATTAGATCATTTTACATAGATGCTCTACCAACCCCGAAGGGGCCCCTTTGGGGCTGAGCTAACCGCCCGTATTTTCAACTCCAATAGATTAGCTAATCTATTGGTATTTGCCAAGTACTTCAAGGATACGACCACGGACGGTTTCCAGCGCGTCCTGAAGTTCCTCAATACCGCGGTTATTGTTAATAATCAAATCCGCTTCTTCTTTGCCCGGTTCAATATATTTATTGTGCATCGGTTGCGCTGAAGTTAGATATTGGTTGAGCGACTCTTGAAAAGTAGCATCACGAGTACCAACATCTCTCTCTAGTCTCCGAGCCAAACGAATATCTGGATCAACATCAACGAAAATAGTCAGGTCTAACAAATCGCGCACTCGAGGGTCAGTCAAAATCAAAATCCCTTCAATTATTATTACCTGCAACGGTTCAATGTGTTTGGTTTCCTGTTTCCGACCGTGAGTTACGAAATCATATTGTGGCATTTCAATCGCTTCGCCTCGCTTTAGTGCGGAAAGTTGTTCAAAAAACAGCTCGTTATCTAAAGCGTTTGGTTCATCGTAATTCAAACTTTTTCGCTCTTCTAGAGGAATTTCCTCGTGGCTTTTGTAATAGTTGTCGTGAGACAAAATCAGGATTTTGGTCGGGTCAGCTTTTTGCAGTTCTTGGGCTACATAGGTTTTGCCCGAGCCGGTACCACCAGCCACGCCGATAAAAAATGGGGTAATGGTTTTATCCATACACTTATTATGCCATACCCTGATAGAAGATTTTGGAAGATATGTCTTCTCTGGCCAGCGTTTTTAATATCGTATAAATAAGATTCTGGGTGCGTCCTGTCCCAACGGGACCCCTTCGGGGCTGGACTTACCAGAATGACGGGTAAGGGGTGCGGACATATCAAGCTGGGCAGTTCCAAAATTCTCTACGGGGCATATCTTGGATTCTTTACATCTGGAGCCCAAAAGTGTACTATATGTCTGCTCTTTGCAAGTGCGTAACTACCCTGTGCCGACGGTATAGGGAGGAAAGTCCGGACACCATTTGGGATTTGGAAAGTCGCTAACGGCGACCAGGGGCAACCCTAGGGAAAGTGCCACAGAGACTATACTAGCCGATGCTCTGCATCGGGGGTGACAAGTGATAAGTGACAGGTGACAAGTGAAGGAAATTCTGCCCAAAGGCAGAACAACCAAAACTTATTACTTATAACTCCGTTGCAGAGCAGCGGTCAAAGGTGAAAAGCGATTTGGTGTTGAAGTGTCAGTGAGTGGGCTAAACCCCGTGAGCTGGCCCCAAAGCTACTAATCGGGCTCCACCGCGAGGTGGAAATTCTGGTAAACCCTTTCCGGTGCAAGTTGGACTGGACTGAATATGCTAACAACATAAATTCCAATTGGGCATATTCAGACCCCAACGCTTGAGTTCTGGAGCAATCCAGAACCTAGATAGATGGTTACAGGACTGTTTCGTGAGGAAACCATTGGTTGCTTCTCGAGATTGGTTCACAGAATCCGGCTTATAGCTTGCAAAGAGTACTTATAGACAAGGCAATGAACCCAGTAGAGAAATTTAGAACGCCTTGGGCGTGAGATATATTCTTTGTTGGGTAAATTTTGTTACGGTGCAATATTTAAATGGGATTGTTAGATTGGAAAATGCCCAAGTCGGGCAATAGGATATATCTTCTAAATTCTTCTACCGGGTGAAGCGTTTCAACCAAATCTTTACAATACTTCTTTTGCCCGTGGACTTTTTGATGGTCTGGGGCGCTTTCTTGGTTGCCTATTACATCCGCATTGGCTGGACAGCTACGGATGTTATTTATATTCAGCCTTTTCCTGAATACGCTAAATTTACCGCCGAGCTGTCTCTTTTGTGGCTGGCGGTATTTTTCATTTTCGGATTATATCAATTTCGCGGACTCAAACAGAGTGAACTATTCGGCAAAGTTATCACTGCGACTTCTGTCGCTTTAGCGCTGTTTATTATCGGTTTGTTCTTGACGAAGTTTTCTTTCTTTTCCCGTCTGATTATCGTTTATTTCTGGGGGATAAGCATTGTAATGGTTCCTTTGGGCAGGGCATTTATTAACTTCATCAAACAATGGCTACAGTATTACGGAACGGGTGTCGAGGGAGTTTGGCTAATCGCCGAGGGAAATATCGCCGTAGTTTTAAGAAATTACATCAAATCCCGCCGGCCGGGCAAAAAACTGCTTGGAATCTGCGGATTTTTTGATGAAGAAAACTTATCCGTTCAAACCCAACTGAATCGGATAATTTTGGGCGCGGAGCTGGACAAAGAAAAAATGCTGAAACTAATCCGTTTCTGCGAAGACCGCGGAATTACACTCCAATATGTTCCGAGCCTGACGAGCCTTTATACTTCTCACATTACTATCGACACAATCGCAGGATATCCGCTGATTGAAATTGCCCCGACTTCACTTTCGGGGTGGGGGAGAATCGTCAAAAGATTTATTGATATTGTTTTGAGTATTTTAGGAATTATTGTGTTATCGCCCGTGATACTGGTTATTGCAATTGCTATCAAACTCGATTCCAAAGGACCTGTAATCTATTCCCAAAAAAGAGTCGGCGAACTCGGCAAATCGTTTACCTTTTACAAATTCCGTTCGATGTATAGCGAAATGAGTCCGGGGCTGGGTGGGAAGAGGGCGGAAGAATTGCTGGAAAAACTACGGGCAGAGAAAAACGAAGCGAGTGGCCCGATGTTCAAAATGAAAGACGACCCGCGTATTACTAAAGTTGGGAAATTCATCCGCAAAACCTCGTTGGATGAATTGCCCCAGTTATTCAATGTCTTTGTCGGCAACATGAGCGTAGTTGGGCCTCGTCCAGCCCTTCCCAATGAAGTCGCGCAGTATGAAGATACGGCGAAGAGAAGATTGCTTATTAAACCCGGCGTGACGGGATTGTGGCAAATTTCAGGTCGGAGTGATGTTAGCTTCAACGACTATGTTCAGATGGATGTTTATTATCTGGAGCATTGGTCCATCTGGCTCGATTTCAAGATTATGCTTCTGACTGTCAAAGCTGTTTTCCAGCGTAGAGGCAGTTACTGATACAATAGGTCTATGACAGATAGGCTTCAGGGGCTGAAAGTGGCGATAGTGGCGGATTGGCTGACGGACAGAGGGGGAGCCGAGCGGGTGATTTTGGCGTTGGCGGACATCTTTCCTCAAGCCGATATTTTTGCCTCCGTGTACAAAGCGGAAGCTTTTCCAGAACTTGCTAACAGAAAAGTAATTACGACTTATCTGCAAAACTGGCCGTTGAAATTCAAACATCAGCTTTTTCCCACACTTCGCCCAAAAGCGTTTGAAAGTTTGAATTTGGATGAATATGATTTGGTAATTTCCTCCGCCAGTGCGGAAGCAAAGGGCGTTCTTACTCAACCCGCTACTTTGCATATTTGTTACTGCCACACTCCAACTCGTTATTTTTGGAGCCATTACCACGAATATTTGAAAGCGAAACAATTTGGGATTTTGGACCCAATCGCAAAACTTTTTATTCCTTCGATGATTCACAATCTGCGCGAGTGGGATAGGGTGGCCGCGGACAGGGTAGATTTCTTTATTGCCAACTCCCGACACACTCAAAATCGCATTCGCAAATATTACAATATGGATTCAACGGTGATTAATCCGCCAGTTGATTTCAATAGATTTTCGGGTGAGGCACAGGCGGGGGATTATTATTTGGTTTTGGGGCGACAAATGCCCTATAAGCGAACCGATCTAGTTGTGGAAGCTTTTTGCAACCTTCCCGCCAGATTGAAGATAGTGGGGGACGGCTCGGAAATGGAAAAGCTGAAAAAAATGGCTTCGGAAAAAGAAAATATCGAGTTTTTGGGCAGGATTTCAGATTCTGAAACTACTAAAGTAGTTTTGGGATGTAAGGCGGTAATTTTTCCGCAAGAAGAAGATTTCGGGATTGTTCCGTTGGAGGCAATGTCTGCTGGCAAACCAGTTATCGCTTATGGCAAAGGTGGCGCGTTGGAAACTGTAATTGACGGACAGACTGGAATTTTATTTTCAGAGCAATCAGTCGATTCGTTGGCTGAAGCAATTCGTAAATTTGAACAAACTAGTTTTTCTTCCGAAGTTTGTCGCGAGCGCGCCAGACAATTTGATTTGTCTGTTTTCAAACAGAAGATTATTGAATTTATTGAGTCGCATTTGGATATGACACCAAAGGTAAGAGAATTATAACACTTACTGTCATTCCCGCGTAGGCGGGAATCCAGAAAAGAACAAAAACATTTTTATTTTTTTATGTCTGGATCCCCGATGTCGGAGCGCTTCGCTTCCGACTCGAGGATGACGAGAGAAGGAGATATGGGAGAGAAGAAGACCCTACTACGCTCTACGAGCTACGAAGGGCTACGCAAGAAAGAAAAATATGGAAGAAAAAAAAGCATTACGGATTGGGGTTGATTTGAGGCCACTTATTACCGGAAAGATTTCCGGCATTGAGCAATACACTATTTCTGTGTTGAGCGAATTAGTGCGAATTGACCACGACAATACTTATGTATTGTTTTATGTGGCATACAAGGATCAGGACAAAAATCTGATAGATTTATTGAACCAATATCCAATATTAAAAAGTCCGAATGTAGAAATACGCAAACTCAAATGGCCGAATCTCCCCTTTCTCCTGCACGCTTTTTTCAAATCCCTCAATTGGCCAAAAGCCGATGTTGTTTGTGGGGGGCTGGATGTAATGTGGATGCCCTCACCTCGACTTCTCCCACTCTCGAAAAAGTGCGCTAAGGTGACCACTTTTCACGATTTGATTTTTATTTTATTTCCCCAATTCTTCAGTTTAGAATCTCGGATTTGGCAGTGGCAAATGAGTTATGGATATGAAGCGAAAATATCTGATGCTGTTATTGCCGTATCGAAAAGCACTAAACGCGACATGGTTCGTCTTCTTCACGCAGATCCAAGTAAAATAAAAGTAATCTACGAAGGAGTAGGGAAAGATTATTTCAATCCTGCAGATGAAAAAACATTTACTTATTTGAAAGATAAATGGAAATTGCCCGAACAATATATTTACTATGTCGGAAGTGTTGAACCGCGCAAAAATTTGGCCACAGTTGTTCGCGCCCTTCGTCAATTACAAACAGATAAGAGTGATACAATTAAGCTGGTGGTTTCTGGAGGAAAAAGTTGGCTAAACAGTGAACTTTATCAAACTATCAAAGAGCTCGGGCTAGAAGAAAAAGTAATTTTTACCGGCAGAGTAAGCGAGGAAGAAAAAATAGCCTTCCTGCAACACGCTTTCGTATTCGTTTTTCCCTCGTTCTATGAAGGATTTGGGCTGATGGTATTGGAAGCGTTTGCTAGCGGATGCCCCGTGATTACAGCGAACAATTCCGCTCTACCAGAAATTGCAGGAGATGCTGGTATCCTAATTGACGCAACGGATTTCAATGCCCTAGCAAAAGAAATTGGCAACTTACTTTCTAACCCTTCCAAGCGAAGTGAGATGATTGGTAAAGGGAAAAAGATTGCTCGTGAATTTGGTTGGGAAACCACTGCCAGAAAAACTTTGAGAGTGTTTGAAAAAGTGACGAGTAATGAGTAATGAGTTGTGAGCGGGAAACGGTTTGTAGTAAGTAGTTTGTAGCGAGTAGAAAATGGATTCCCGCCTTCGCGGGAATGACAACGGGGAACGCGGGGATGACAAAAGGGAACGCGGGGATGACAAAAAAGAAAATTGGTTAGATTGCCGTAGGCCCTTCGT
>CAYGIK010000005.1:0-21072 GCA_964350005.1 uncultured Candidatus Saccharibacteria bacterium | reverse complement strand
GAAGGGGAGTAGGATTGAATTTCGACTTTCTTTGAAATCAAAGCGTACTCTAAAGCAATTGTTTTCTGGCTACACCAATCCCAACACTTTTGCTTTTGATAAGACCAAAATCGTGGTGCGACTTTATGCCTTAGGTGGAGACTATGTCGCTAGATCACAGGCTCGTCGGATTCTGGTGGGATTGAATAAATTTCAACGGGTAGTATTGGACTTTACAGATGTCAAAGCGGTTGGTCAGGCATTTGTAGATGAAGTTTTCCGAGTATTTAAGAAGAAACATCCCAAAATCCAGCTTGATGTAGTAAATGCGAATAAGGCAGTAAAGTTTATGATAAATCGAGTTAGGGAGTAGTCTAACTTAACATAATCATCCTCCGACAAGGCTACGAGATGACCTTTGGAGCTTCGCTGGATTATTTGGCCATTTTCAATAGCCAAAGAAAAAGCCGACCTATTTTGGTCGCTTATATAAAATATGAAGCGCCCTAGGCCGGCTTTGAGGTACAACCCCAGAGACCATTCCGCCGCCATTTTCAGTTAAAAAGGCCAAAAAACTGCCAAAATGTGTAGATTTTTGCCAAAATGTGTAGATTTTTGGGCAAAATTCTGCTACCCTAAAAAGGCACAGGATATAACTTCTATACAATGGCAGACGAAAAATTTCTTGCTATCGGTGAAGCAGCAGAGATGTTGGATGTTTCTCAAAACACCCTAAGACGCTGGGATGAACAGGGAATTCTCAAGTCCGTCCATCTAAATCAAAGTAAACATCGACGCTATAGAGAAGAAGATATTCAAGCTCTTTTACTATCAAAAAACGATTTGGCGGGGAAAGCGTGGAAATGGATTGCCTCAAATGAACCGCTAGAACCGGAAACTAGCTATTATTGTCAAACGCGAGATATCTTCTCGGCTCGTCTAGAGAGAATGAAGAATGATCTTAACAAACAAGAAGAAGATAATCGGACAGCTCTAGTTGTCGCCATTGCTGGAGAAATAGGAAATAATTCTTTTGATCACAATGTCGGTAGCTGGCGAGATATACCGGGAATATTTTTCGGTTACGATGTAAACAAAAGGGAGTTAGCATTGGCCGATAGGGGACAAGGCGTTTTGACTACCTTGCGTCGGGTAAGACCCACTCTAAAAGATGATATAACTGCTCTAAAAACAGCTTTTACCGAAATCATCTCCGGTCGCGCTCCCGAGGCGAGAGGGAATGGATTAAAGTTTGTTAGACAAGCAATTGCGCTGAGCGGAGCTTCGCTAACATTTCAGTCCGGCAATGGACGCGTGAAGTTAACAGATAGGGATAAAAAAATGCGCATTCATCGCGTATCTAACCAAATCCAAGGATGTCTGGTTGTTATCAAATTTTGAAATAATAGTATGAAAATAGAATTGCAAAAATTTGGCTCCACTCTTGTCTCTCGTCCTGCGGGAAGAGATGCATATTTGGCGTACCAAGCTTCTCTCCCTGAAATTGGTGCTGATGAGAAAATTACTTTCGACTTTCTTGGGGTAGATGTTCTCACCCCGTCTTGGGCGGATGAATTTATTACTCCGTTCGTTCAGCGCTATCCGAAGCGAGTAGAGTTTGAAAATACTGAAAACTTATCTGTCAAAGTCACTCTGGAAACTCTACAAAAGGTGTGGAAGTAGTATTTTGTTGAAAAAATCTTTTCGCTTCCAGACCGCACTTTTCGCCTCAAACACCCCCTAGCTATTGCCAAAGGCGTTTGTTTAGAGTATATTAATATAATTTGGTGGTGGCATTGACAACTTGAACGGAGAGTAACGGAAATCACGGCAACATTATTGAATGGCTTCGTGATTCCCGCTACTGTCCCGCGGGGCAAATAGTAAAAGTCTAGGTTCGCAAGATTCTAGGCACAAAACTAAAACAAAAATTTGATGCCCCATACGTTTTTCTTCCTTCGGGGAGGAATACGGCGGAATGGTCTCTGGGGTTGTACCTCAAAGCCGGCCTAGGGCGCTCAAGATATTATCTAGTAGCGACCAAAATAGGTCGGCTTTTTCTATCGTAGATCACCCGTAGCTTTATGCGGAGGGTGATGGTTTATCGTCATTCCCGCGTACATTGTCGCTCCGAAGCCTTGTGCGAAGGGTGAGGCGGGAATTCAGAAAAGAACAGAAAAATGTTTCTGTTTGCTGTTTTTGTCTGGATCCTCCGATCAAGTCGGAGGATGACGAGGGATAGGAATATTATAAGATTCTGGTCCCTCCTACGCCAATCATCCTACGCCAAGGCTACGGAATGACCTTCGGGCTACGGACGGGCAGGCAAAATAAAAAAGGACAGAATGCCCTATTAGAACTATTCACTCGCGACTCGCGACTCGTCACTCGTAACTGACCGTGAAGCTCTGCTTCAGGTCTTGGTATTTCGCATCATTTGCTAGTTCGGGATTGGCGGTATAGATTTCGTATTCAATCGCCCCAGTCACCAAAGACGCTAGTGGAAAAACTACTTTTCCAGTTGAGTCAGTTTGGAAAAACGCTCGTTCCGACGCAGGGCTGTACCAATCGTAATAGGTAAAAGCAGGGGTTCTAAATTCGGAAAGGGGAATCCGCAAACCAACCCAAACTCCTTCCATCGATTGATTCGTTTCTTTATCCGCTAGAGTCAAAGTGACCATGCCTTTGGATTCAATTCCGATTGGGAGAGTATCCCGTGATAGTTTGATATCGGTCACTGCTACCGATGCGGCTGAAGTTGCTGGTTTGCCCAACAGGAGCCATCCGCCTGCTGTAACAGCTAGAGTCAGTATAAAAAGTCCTGCAAATACGCTCCACCGCTCGTGGGAGCTGTAGTTTCGATTGCGACGGAGGTGATGGAAAATTTTATGCATAGGTTTTTTCTATTTATTCCCTTCTTTTGTCATTCCCCGACTTGATCGGGGAATCCAGACTCTCTCGTCATTCCGGACTTGATCCGGAATCTAGACAGAAACAGGAAAAAGTTTTTTGTTTGTTATTTTTTCTGGATCCTCGGGTTCCATCCTTCGCTTTTCAAGCTACGGAGGACTGACGCAAGCCCGAGGATGACAGAGAGAGGAGTTAAGGATGACGGGGGAGTGGGGTTCAGAATGACGGTAGGGGAGATTGTTGTTGTACGATTCTGGACAAGCCAGAATGACGAGTTTTTTTATTTGCTACCAACTACTCACTATTTTCTACTCGTTACTCGCAACTCGTCACTCGTCACTCACGACTCTTTCTTGAAATGTGTCTTATCATAATGTTCTACCCAAGCAAGAGCGACAGCTGCTACCAAAGTAAGCCCTAACAACAATAATTGTAACCCATTCATGCCGGTAACTGGTAGTCGCTTGGGTCCTCTGTAATCAACCACATCTACAACTGCTACGCTAGCAGTCGCATAAGCTATTTTGCCGTTATAGAGAGTGGCGACCATAACGGTGTCGTAATAAGTACCCAAATCCTCTCCCGCAGTAAAGGTACTTTGGTGAGTAGTTTTGTCATCACCATTCTTATTTATTTTTCCGCTTTTATCAATCAATACAAACCACTTGAACTTAGCGTTCTCAATCGGCTTGCCTTCAGTGTCATACGCGGTTGCTTTAAAGAGTTGGGTTTTGCCCGGCAACATTTGGGCTTCAACGGGCTTGATAACCATCTTGTCAATTACCCGACCAGTATCGTCCGTCACATCTTCCAATTCTTCCAATAACTCTTCTTCCTTGAGCTTGTCTTGGACATTCAATATCCCTATGGCGTCATTGAAGCCAATATCAGGAAAGAGCGGGAGGTTGTCTGAAGCGACGATAATGTTCATCCCTGCCTCTGAATCGAGATAGTAAATCGTTAAGCTGGATTTGTTCCCGTCACTCACAACATATTGAGGAATACCTTTGCCTACTGCGTCTTGAGCGACTATCAAATATGGCAGTTTACGCTGTGATGCATCATAGAACGCGCCCGTATTATTACCGCTGTAGAGATAGATTTTCCCTTTAGGTAAAAACTCAGGAAGTCCTTCGGCGTCTTTTGCGGTAATTCTAATTGGGGCGCTAAACTTATTAACATTAATAACTGTATCTGGAATACTGATTACCAATGACTCTAACGGCTGGTCAGTATCAACCACCGTCAAGAACCTGTTATCACCAACCCATCCTCGGAAAAATCCTTCGATAAAATCGGAAACTTGAATTTTAACAAACCAAGGCTTATTGGTATCAATGGGAGGCGGAGTTGGTTCAGAATCCTTGTAGTAAAAAGTAGCCATACTAGTTCCTTTGGTAATTACTACCGGATTGCCGACAGTAGCAGTAACCAAATTATTATGCGAGTCGCGTTTCCAAAACTTTCCACTATCGCGTTCATTAACACCGAAATATGCTCGAAGATTCAATGTGATGTCCTCTTCCGCAACATATTGTTGGCCAGAAATTTGGTCTGTAAGAATAACAATGTAGGGAGCGCTAAGAATGTTAGCCCTCAATTCACTCCAGTCGCTAATAGGGTAGGTGATTTTTACCTTCGGGTCGGCGGTGGTAAATTTCCAACGGACATGACTCTCTAATGGTTTAATATTTTTGTCGAGAGCGGTAGCCGAAACAATGGTGACTTCGTAAGTTGCGCCAACCTCCAATTCGCCATCAAAACCGTCGTAATCTTTGTCGCCTATGGGTGCGGTTAGAACAAACATTGTATTTTCGTCTTCCCAAGTCTGTCCCCAGCTTTTTGTAACCAAAGTGCCTCTTTCATTGGATAACGAAAACTCGAAAGACTGTTTTGTATCTACTGGATAATTGAAACCAACCGTAATGCTTTGCTTAAAGCCGTTGTTTTTGCTGTTCGGCGCGGGATTTTGTTGCACAATTTGTAGTGGATCCTTTGGCACATCCGGATTCGGCGACACACGAACAGTCGCGGTAAGCGGAGTTCGCTCATCAGAATTAAGATTTGGGTCCCAAACATTGGCGGTATTTATCACATCCGTATCTCCCGTGACATCACGCATTACCACCTTGAAGTTAAAGGTCAGGGGGTTTGCGTTTTTCTGAATACCCTGTGCCAATCCGGTAATGGTCTCGTTATTCTTATTCCAAGTTGGGACACTTAACCAGCGTTTGTCAGTTGGGTCAATGGCGATTGAAGGGTCCACATAATAAAACCCTGGTGTAGTATTTTCGCTATTTTTCTTTGGTACAAAGTCGTTGATTTCAATATCACCGACAGTGGAGCCCGTGTTGTAAATAGTGATAGTGTAAGTGACGACAGTGCCAGGCGCAACAGAACCGACCTTGTTAGATTCCTTTTTGGAGGTGGT
Source organism: uncultured Candidatus Saccharibacteria bacterium (assembly GCA_964350005.1). GTDB lineage: Bacteria > Patescibacteriota > Kazan-3B-28 > Kazan-3B-28 > Kazan-3B-28 > JAKLDB01. Next base: position 15,752 of record CAYGIK010000005.1, on the reverse strand, counting down.
AAAATTGGAGTCTGGCACTACATACAGTTTTGCCGGTTCGCTTGGTATAAACTCATCATTTATGCTGTCATCCACGGTCATATTCTGTTCAACTGTCAATTGAGCGGCGTAGCCACTCACACCCACCTTCATCGTAAACTTTGGCTCAACCGTACTATCTTTCAGGACACTTCCTTTCCACTCCAGTCCGACCGCTTTCCCGCCATCATAAATTACAGTAAATCCGCTTCCGCCATTTTTCACATAAGTGATACCTTCTGCAAAATTGACAGTGACAATAACATTGGGCGCATCAACCTTTTTATCCGAGTTGCGCAAGTGCAAAGTATATTCCACTTCTTCGTCCACTGCATATTTTCCGTTATGGGAGCCAAGCGCCACTTGCAGCTTAGAGCTTGTTAGGTTTGGATGTGGTTCGACGGCTGTCGTGAAAGAGAAGAGCAAGGGAGCACGGGGTTCGTTGCTTGGTTCGCAAACGCGTTGTTCGTATTTATCAAGTATTGGGTTGCCCGCTAAATCAGTCGCTGTTTTGATTCTGAAATTATAAGTAGTGAGCTCAAGCAATATACCGTCGTTCGAAGTCGGGGTGATGGTTGCGATTTTGGCACCAGTCTCATCTTCATTCTTATCGCTCCATACGACAGAACTAGGTACTTCACCCTCTGCCGAGTAAAAGTTGTAAGTGAGACTATCGGGAATCATGTATTCGGAAAACTCAAGAGTCACCGACTGACCAGTCGGCACTTTTTCTGCTCCATCAGCTGGGTTAGACTCTACTAAATAAGGAGATGAGATATTAATCGTAGTAGAAGCATCATAGTAGTACTGTGCTGGCCAGAACACCCCATTCACCCAGTATGAATCATGCGAAGCTAATTTAATCTCACTATTTCCAGCGTTGTCTGATGCAAAGGATTGGAAGTAGTAGGTTTTTCCATCTTCTACAGGGACTTTCCATGACCACTGCTCCGGACCGGTATCAATAGGAATGATGGTGGGGCGTATCAAGCGCAACATCTTGTCTGTACTAATCCTTAAACCAACAGAAGCCACCCCACTACTGTCATCAGTAGCGGTAGCGGTGACGATTATGCTAGGATTACATGTATCTGCTACTGTGCTGTAGCGAGGTAACGGATTTACGCCGGAGTTTGGCCGTTCCGTATCTGCGCCCCCACCCCCACCTCCGAGAACGGCGGTGTTGTATGTGACAGTCACACTATTCGCAATCAACATTTGTCCGGTCGCATTTAGGGAATCGTTATAGATTTTTACATAGAGTGCCGGATTGCTAGCGGGGATAGTTTCTAGCATTGTGCCCAAAACTGCTGTGGTCAATTCCGCCATTGTATTTGCCTTTGACGAATCATCTGCCGAAGCGTCCGCCGTCCAAGCACTTGTGCCTGTATCGTAGTAATACCATTCGCCGGCATCAGTGCTTTGTCGACTAAACGCAAATCTAGCTTCACCATTGCTTAGCGAATGTTCCGTGATAGAAATTGCTGTAATTTTTACAGCATTATAAAGCGCGGTTGTCGCCACCACCGAAGAAGTAGGATAACTGTAGGTCCCAAGAAAAATATCATTCTTGCCACCCAGAGAGCCACCCATCAGCAATAAACCAGTTGCTGGCTGAACTGCTAATGCATTCCATTCGGCACTGCCCAAATCGCTTCTGTTGGTTAGACTTTGTTCAATCCAATTTGCTCCACTATTAAAACTGCAGTAAACCATTGGCTCTCTCCCCGCGGTAGCGCCAACAAAAAATGGAATACCATTATTGCCCAAGAAATCAGATAAATATACCAAGTCGTTGGGCAAATTGCTTGAATGATTATTCCAACTCAAAGAGGGATCGCTTGAAACACTTACAGCGACATACCCACCACCTCCCAGCACTCCCGATCCGCCTCCTGTGTATATCTTTCCCCCAATGTAATCCACCTCGGTAAGAGGAAGAACGGTATCGGGTAATGATTTTGTGTCCCATGGTACAACGACGGGATTAACAGAATACTGTAAAACACCGCTACCAGCACCATTATTACCCACAGCCACCACAAAAGTACCATTCCAAGCTATATCAACGGCAGAAGCAATGGCAGTTACTTGATTACTTCTATTCCAAGAAACTCCTCCGTTCCCTGTGTGATAAATTTCGGCGGGATTATTTGAAGTAATCGCATAGGCTATTCTGATGGACGATGTGAATGTAGCCACAGCCTTAAAAAGTGAGGGAGAACCGCCAGCAATTGAAGACGCTAACCAATTATCTCCGCCATCGGTGGAATACGAAATCGTGTCGCCGACGGCTATTAGATTAGAACCTGCTCCCAGCGAGACTTCGGCGATTTCATAAGCAGTAGTAATGCCGATAATCGTTTTTAAGCTCCAGTTAATACCACCGTCACTCGAGAAGTAAACAGCACCACTGTTTAATACTGCCCAAACTTTTCCGTCAGAAGCAGTAAACAGTTCAGAAATCCCCACTCCATTCGGCAATCCTGTGCCATACACCGTTGAGTTCCAAGTGGTTTTGAAGTGAAGGAGGTCATGGCTGATGACCAAGTTATCGTCAGTTGTGTAATCGCTGGGAGTGCCGAATGTCCAATTTTTGACAACATTATCTTCAGCGAATGCTTTTGGCACACCCCAAGCAGAGGGAAGGAAGGTTTGAATAACTAAAATCCCAGCCGTAATGGCTGAGAGGAGTTTGCGTTGTTCAAAAAGTCGCTTGAACATTATTTCTTTTGGTTTTTAATTTTTGTGTTTTTGGTTGATGTTGATAAGGTATTTTCAACCAACCAATTACTCAATTATATCTCATTTCTCCCTTTTTGTCAACCCAGCGGTATATTCCACCCAATATGCCTCTTTGGTTTAGCGAAAGACAGGAAAAACTAAGAAGCCAAAGAATAATTGATGTCTATATCTATTCTCAACTATCGGTATATTGAACAGCTAAAGCACTCCAAAATTCTCTACTGGGTCAACCCTGCCCTTTTCCTATCATCCTGAACTTGTTTCAGGATCTTTTTCTTTTCGTCATTCCCGCGGAGGCGGGAATCCATTTTTGTTGTCATTCTGGGGAGCGAAGCGACTCCAGAATCTTATAAGATCCTGGACAAGCCAGGATGACAAAATACTGTTTGTTGTTTGTGTCTAGATTCCGGACTAAATCCGGAATGACAAAAAAAGACCATTACCCTCGACTCGCAACTCGTCACTCGCAACTCGTTACTGTAAGATTATAGATGTAAGCAAATCGGGGGAATGTTAGAAAACTCTATCTCATCACAATCTGAATCCGACCGCCCGCCAAAATGGCCTTGGCTTCCTTGGATAATGCTGGTTGGGCTAATCTTATGGTTGCTGTTCGGGAAAATGAGCTGTGCGGTCAAACCAACGCTAATTCCCCAGACTGAAACAACTAGTCGGGTAGTTTCTGCCAACTATGGCACATTTAGCACACTAGATTTTGCATCATCTAGGAATTTTCTATTATCTGGCACAATGAGCGATGGGAGAATCAACATTCTCTACAAATCCGCGACAGAAATTGAACCAATTATTTTTGACCCTGCTACAACCACTTTCATACCACGTCACGAGTCCATCTTCTTCAGAAAAAATGTTAAATCGGGCAAAATAAACCAAGCACTTCTCATCAACGACAGCACGGTGGTAGTAACTTTTGGCGGAGCGGAAGAGATTCTCTTGGGCGGGGGAGAAGAATCTACTTGGACTTACGGCAAAATTATCAATTTAGACAGTGGTGAGGTCACAGACATCATAGGCCAAGAACAAATTGGCGAGATTCGTGTTTTGGCCGAACTCAACGACCAAAAATTCGCCATTGCTGGTATCAAAGGCAAAGCTCACAGAGATATGCTCGTCACCGACCCCAACTTTGATAAAATCCCAACCGGAGTAGTCAAAACTTTTGACCTCACCGGAAAAGAAATTGAATCAAAAGACATCACAGGGATGGATAGCTACGCCGTTCCGACAACTACTGCCACTAATGCCTACGACAGGGGAAATGACATCCTGATTTTTGCCGACCGCCTGACAATTTTCGATAAAACCAAACTCACTTTCACTCCCGTTTCAAACACTATCGGGGAGGCAGTAGTGAAGTATCTGCCGAACAATTTATTACTGGTTTATCCTGAATCATTCAAGTTAAACAGTTCCAGTGGTGGTGCAACTTCGGATGAAATATATCTGGTTGATTCGAATAGTTTACAGTCGATACCTCTCAAACTTGCCACTGCTTTCCCGATTCGCGAACAACTACTGACTGGGATTACCGAATTTACAGACGAAAAACTAACCGCTGCGTTAGCGCCACTCAAATTGCAATATCGAATTTCGGTTCTCACTGATGGAACAATTTTACTTGCCGCCAACAGTCTCTACGACATAGCGGCATATAATTGGCTCATTGATTTGAACGGCTACAAAATGCTCCAACCCGTGAATCAAACGGAAAGGACTCGGCTATCCGACAGAAAAGACGGATGGGGCAAAGACAAGTTCAAAGATGATATCACTCTGGCAGATGGGCGAGTGTTGTATTTGGGGACTCAAAATGTACTTTATACTCCCGCTAGTGAACGGACTGCTGAACAAACCGCTATCATCGAGAATAGAACGAACTTGCCCGACTGGCCCAGCACCGATTTCAAAACTCAAGGAGTCTGGACTATCGCAGGGCAATCGAAGATAGTTAACGACAATAAGGCAGTCGAAAAAACAGCCCCCTATAGCAGTGGTCTTCAGTCTCTTCCAGCTCTGCTTGGGATTTTCCCATCAGGCAACAGCGCAGAATTTTTCTGGGGCGGACGAGACATTGGCGATACTATTTCAGCAATCGTTGAATCATGGCAGTACGGCAGTAAAACCACTACTAATTTACAAAAAGATTCAACCAAAACCGGAACTGGGGTTAAACAGACATACCCGATTCACGACAAATATACCGCAATGTTGGCTGAACAAAAGCAGGAACGGTATATCGTCAAAACCAAAGGCAAGACTTATCGAATTAAAGGGCGCGATGTGGAATACTGGAACGCTAAGACTAAACAATGGGTTAATATCTACCAAGAAAACTATGACAAGCTGAAAACAAAGGCGGAAAAACAGAAAAAATCGTTTGGCGTCGTTGACAATTTTTATCAACAGTTAGTTTGCGACAGTTTACCAAGCGGAATTGGCATTGATAAAAAAACCTGCGAAGCTGATCAAGCTAGACAAAAGGCCTTGTCTGACAAAGCTATTGCAGAAGGCAAGAGTACGGTAATTAGTAGAGAAGAGGTTGGAGGAACACTGGTTGGTGGTATTGTACCGGGCGAGTCCACTTATAACAGCGTTACCAAGTTGACTGATGGAAAAATTCTCATAGTTGGAACCAACATCTGGCTTAATGCTAAAGATTCCCTTGATGGTCTGGGATGTTTTTATCCGATTGATAATAAAGGACGCTATACTAGAAATTGCGCGACAGGTTCATTTACTTTGCCAGCTACATCTGGTCTGGGAGTTCCAACTTTCAAAGGGAATCCGATAACCACGGGTAGCAATCGGGGTGTAGAAATTTACGACCCCAAAACAAATAAAAGCAAAATGATTGGTCAGCTAACATTGGGACGAGGCGGAAGTCAGTTGATAGTTTTGCCGGATGATAGGGTTGCGGTGATAGGTGGAAGTGCTGAAGAAATTTGGACCAAAGACGAAACGATGAGTGAGAAAGCAAAAACAGACTCATATGGCGGCAGTCAAAACAACCCTACTTACGAAATAATTGACCTGAAAACGGGCCAATCGAAACTTTACGAAAACATACTGATGTATCGGCACGATGCCAACGATTTTCAGGCGTTTGTAATGCCCAATGGACATATTTACATTGGTGATTCTGGTGTTTATTCCGACGCCGAAGTATTGGACTGGCAGAGTGGTGTTAGTTATCCCACTGGTCAACCAACTTTGCAAGGACTGGGGATTGGCTATACAACTGCTCGGTTAGAAAATGGTGAACTGGTGAGTGTTGGAGCCCACGAGGATCGTTATGGAGATGATAATTATATCCTGGACTCTTCTGTCATCGAAACCTATCGTCCTGCTAATACTGGTCGGCAACTGCCGATAGCGCAGCCCACCACTATCAGGGAGGTTGTTAGCGACAGCTACGCGTGGTTGTGGTTCCTGTACCTCCAACTGGCACAACTTATTACCGTACCTTTCATCTACATTACAGCTATGTCGCAACGTCGCCGACAAAAATTCCTCATCCCGTTGTAATAACCCTCTTTCGTCATTCTCTGCCTCTTTATTTTTGTCATTCTCTGGCTTGACCAGAGAATCCATAAAAAATGACATACTGGACATACATATTGGCTAGCCGCAAAAACGGCACTTTATACATTGGTGTAACCAATAATATCCTTGCCCGTACTTACACCCATCAAACCGATACGGTAGGCGGTTTTACGGCCAAATATAATGTTCATCATCTAGTTCATTTCGAGCAGTTCAACGATGTAGAACAAGCTATTCGGCGAGAAAAACAACTCAAGCGATGGAACCGTGCTTGGAAAATTGAACTTATTAATAAAAATAATCCCGAATGGAGGGATTTGTACAAAGAAATTTTGGCTTGATGGATCCTCCGATCAAGTCGGAGGATGACAGAGAAAAGGAATCGGAGGACGACAGAGAAAAGGAATCGGAGGACGACACAAGCGAAGACTGGTGGAGCTGGGGGGATGATTTTCCCTGCTGACTGCAGTTATTTGAATAGATGTTTATTCGCAAATGCCTTGCCAGAATGAGATTTGAGATATCGTTCAAACTCTTTGGCAGTTTTCTCGTGCTCAAAAGCGGTATAGAAGATCAAGTCCCAAGGTTTATATTTGGCTGTATATTTTGACTGCCCTGCGTTATGAGCTTTTATTCTCTGCTTCAGCTCATCACTAAACCCAACATAAACCCTGCCATCAATTTGGCTTTTGATAGCATAAACATAATACATGAGTTTATTATATGCCCGTGCTTCGCTTAAAAGCTACGCAGGGCAGTCTTCGCTTTTCCATATTTGGCGAAGCCAGGCGTAGCTACCGTAAGGTAGCGAAGACTGGTGGAGCTGGGGGGATTCGCACCCCCGTCCAGAAAACAATTTCTGAGCGTTACTACATGCGTATTCGGTTTGATTTGGGTCCCTCATCATCCTCAAGCCGACAAAGCAATGACAAGGCAAGTTACTAAGTCTTAGGCGACAACAGTAACCGTTGCCGCAGCGGCTCAACTAATATTACACCGCTGACCTGCGCGGTTGAGCGCGCTCAGAAGCGATGGCATTCGCAATTAGGCGAATGCATTTGCGGTACGAAGACCGCCAAATGCGTTGGCATTTGTAGTTTTGTCTGGTTTTGCGTTACAAGACATCAACGGCACGCAACTCTCAAAAATTAAGGTTCCCTGTCGAAGCTAGACAGCCCCGTGGCACCACTTTACCTTCTTTGAGACTTTGCGTCAATTATTGTTTCACCCGCAACTTGCGGGAGATTTCCCGTTCGCTTTCTTTGCGTTTGATACTCGCCCGCTTGTCGTATTTCTTTTTGCCTCGTGCCAAAGCCAATTCAACCTTGATGTGGTTGCGGGTACTGTAGATTTTAGTCGGAACCAAACTCAATCCCTGCTCCTGCAATTTGCTGGTGAGTTGAACTAATTCTTTTTTGTGCAGCAAAAGTTTCCGTGGGCGAGTCGGCTCATAACCATCCTGCCTAGCTTGGGAGTAGGGGGCAATGTGAAGATTGTTCAGCCAAATTTCACCGTCTTTTATTCGCGCGTAGGCATCTCCCAAATTTGCCTGTCCCGCACGGATGGACTTCACTTCACCGCCGGTCAAAACCAAACCCGCCTCGAATGTTTCGAGTAGCTGATAATTAAACCCCGCCTTCCTATTGGCTATTAGCATCTAGTATTTAGTATCTAGTATCTATAAATATTTTCCAGATTCTAAACGCTAATTCCTAGATACCAGATGCTAGTCGCTAGATACTAGATTGCCTATTTCATAGGCAATCTATAGATTGCCGTCCCCGCCGTCATATAAATAAATCCACTCGCTTCATCCACCACCAAATTGGTTGGATTATTGATGTTGGAATAAATGTATTGAGCGACATAATAACCTTCGCGGTCGAATGCCACCACGCGATTGTTCGCGACATCTAACACATACAGCTTCGTGTCGATATTAATGTAGATTTGGGTAGTGTTGCCAAGCTTCGGATACGGATCAGGCACAGGCTTCAACTCAAATGGAATTTCGCTCCCGCCGGAATATTTTTTCACTACATTACTTGGGAAGAGAACATAAATACTGCCGTCAATTGCGAAACCCATCGCTCCTGCTAGATTCAATCCTGTATTAGTTTCAAAATACGGTGCGACTTTGGTGTAGCCTTCGGGAATGGTCTGATATTTCCAAACCTGATTGTTTAAAATATCCAGCATATATAGTTTGTTAGTGTAGGAAATAAGGAAGTCGGCATTATTCCATGCACCGGCATCCAGCGCCTTGCCTGTCATACTGTTATTATCCAGATTCAAGCTATAGATATTTGGTGGGGTAGTGTAGAAAATCAATTCTTTATCGCTTGCTACACTGACCAACTTCAGCTTTCTATCGACGCTAACTAAAGAATTCACAATCGCCGCGTCACCGCTGTTGGATTTGAATTTGTACACTTTATTGTTTTCCGGATCCACAGCATAAACATTACCCGCCAAGATAATCATTTGTCCCACTCTTACTTGTTTGGTGGTATCGCCACCGGCGACTTGCGAATTCAACACATTGAAATCTCCCAATGGCTGAATGTCATTGAACCGTTTTACATTGCTTACGGTATCAAGTTGTTTTTCCAATTCTCCCAGCAAAACAACGGCCTGCTCTTTAGTCCGCTTATTAGTCGAAGCCGACTGAGCCAACGCATAGGCTTCCGCCAATAAGATTCTGGCCTTAGCACTGTCTTCATAAATTAATGCTGCTTGTGCTGCATCCCTCTTTTGTTGAGCATCGCTCAATGCGATTGTTGCTTTTTTAGTACTCAATACAGTTGAATGACTGCTCGACAAACTGACCGTCGAAGCAACCACTACAACTGCCAGAGCTGCCACTATTCCTATCAAAATATAGTTGCCCTTCGGGTGACGCTTGATAGTCCGAACTCCTTGAGAGATTACTTTTACAAGCCAATCAATCACTACCAAGCCGATGGTTCCGATCACTCGAAGTAACTGCCAAGCAATTTTACCAGCGCGACCAATCTGCTTTGAATCAAACCTTACTCCCTTAGCATAATCTCCCGCACGACTAATCCCACCCTTGAAGTTGCTAAACGACGGGCGGGGGATACTAATCTTTGGTATCCGCATTTTGTAAGTTTCTTCTGTGTCTGTCTCGCTAGATTCATCAATTACCAATTCTTCTCTGTTAGTAGTTTTAACTGTCGGCTCCTGCTCGACTTTACGCAACTCTTCTTCTATTTCTTCCACCTTTTGGTCTATCGCTTCTTCAACAGTTTGTTCCTTGTCGATAATAGGCGCGGGAGTTCCACCAAATAAACCAGTTCTGCGAACCGGTGGTTCAGCGGGAGCGCCAATCCAGTTTTCGGTTGGTTCAGTTTCTTCTTCCTGTGCCAATAACTCCGGTAAGGAAAATTCGGAAATTAGAACACTGGTGTGATTGATTTCAGCTTCCTGCTCAAGGAGCCCCGCCAACTTTTTGGCAGCTTGGGCGGGAGTGTGTCCTTCAATCAACCGCTTCAACTTCTCCATCGAAACATAATAGAAGAGTTCGGAGGTAGAGAGTACCAATTTGTCACCGACTTCAATCTCTCCCTCAATCAGATTTATTAAAGTTTCCTCCGGACGGTAAGTTTCACCAGGGGTGTACATTCCCTTGGTCAGATTGGTAATAGTGTTTCCTCTCAAGAGATGCATTTCCGCTGTTCCGCGCTGGACGATGAAAGCACTCTTGCCGGCAACTGCCGCAACTACCGCGTTGAATTTGCCAAGCCAGTCCTTTTCTCCCTGTTTGGCAATTGCAGACAATTCATCATTAGCAGCCTTTAAGGCGTTTTCAAAACTCTCGGATGGAGAAAGTTCCAAGTCGCCGTAATACTCTTCCTTAATAATATCGATAATATTGTAGGCAATATCTGCGGTAAGCGGCGAGGGACTTCCGATATCAACTACAAAATACAAACTGCCGTGTTGTTTCTCCGCTTCATCATCCGGCTCGTAAGCAATAGAAGTCGAAAAACCGCCACGCGCTTTTTGGTGTGACAACACTTTACCGATTCGGGTTTCTAGTCCTTGTCTAGTGGAGATGGTCATAAAGTATTTCTCTTGAAGGCAAACTCATTATAACGATAGAGAAAGTGACTTGCCAACTGCGTTTTTACCGCACCCCCCCGATGCCTTATGATAAGATATGCTCATAAGAAAGACAATATGCGGTTATCAAGTATTTGGATAAAACTGGCTCTAGGACTGATTTTTGGTTCTTTAATTGGATGGTGTTTGAAGCCTTATTTTGCGGGAAACATAACTCCAAACTCGGTGTGGCTAAAATGGGGCGGAATTGAGCTTTATTGGTACGGACTGCTGATGGCAATTGCCGTGCTGGTTTGTATTGGTTTGGTTTTTTGGCTCAACCGCCGATTCAATCATTTTCCTTCTGACCCGCTATTTTTTGCACTAGTCTGGACAGTAGTGGGTGGATTTATCGGCGCCAGAATTTTGTTTGTAATTTTGGAATGGTCGTTTTATTCTTCCAACTTAAGTGAAATTTGGCGAGTGTCTCATGGCGGGATGAGTATTCACGGCGCACTACTTGGCGGCGCACTAGCGCTTTGGCTTTCCGCTAGATTTTTCAAACTAAATGTTCTAAAAACTTCCGACCTAGTTGCAATTGTTCTGCCGATTGGGCAGGCAATTGGCAGATTTGGAAACTTTTTCAATTCCGAAGCATTCGGCGGTCCCACCAATCTTCCTTGGAAAATGTATGTCGCGCCCCAGTTTCGTCCACCGGAATTTGTATCGTCCATTTTTTTTCACCCCGCCTTTCTGTATGAAGCAATCGGGAACCTCATTATCGCCGGTATTTTGTGGTGGCTACTGCGTTCTCGTCGGAACTTGCCTGCGGGAAGTATCGCTCTTGGGTATCTGATACTATATAGTAGCTGGCGGTTCGTAGTGGAATATTTCAGGATTGATAGTGAACATCTGGGAATTCTGACCATCGCGCAATGGGGAAGTTTGGGGATAATTGTCGCAGGACTGGGTATACTAATTTATTTCTACAAAAATGGGAGGCGTTGAATTAGTCATAATCGGGATTTTGACACTGGCGCTTATTACCGCGCTGATAGTAATTTGGCAAAAATCAAAACCACTGACAGATGAAGGTCTGGGGCGGAACATGGAAATTATTGCGCAGTCACTCCAGAAAGTGCAGTCGGAACAGCGTGTCAGTCAGGAAGTTGAACGCGGTCTCAAAGATGAACTGCGTCTAACTTCCGACCATCTCAAAAATTTGGCGGTAGCATCGGAAGAACGCGAACAACGCGACCAAGTTTATTTTAAAAACTTACTAGAAGCTTCAAAAAATATTGAAAGTGTAATGCGCGGGAGTAAGACAAAGGGTATGGCGGGGGAGAACATCATCCGTGAAATTCTTAAAATTTTTCCGCCCGACGCAATGGCGTATAACATGAAAGTTGGCTCCAAAGTTGTGGAGTTTGGGCTAAAACTGCCGGATGGACGGATTGTTCCTATCGACTCCAAAATTTTAGCAGTGGATGAATTAAGTGTTTTGGACCAATCACAAGACGAGTCCGCCAAACTTCGAATTATCCAAAAAATCGAATTGCTGGTGCTTCGCCAAGCTCGCGAAGTGAGCCAATACATTTCTCCACCCGCAACTTACGAGTGGGCAATTATGGCAGTGCCTGATGCCCTACATCATTTGTTGAAAGATTCAGTAATGCGGGCATACCGCGAACACCATGTCATTATTATTCCTTACGGAATGACGATTCCGTATCTGCTGACCTTCCTTGATCTTCATCGTAAGCACGCCGTTCATTTGGACGAAGAGCGAGTAAAAGCTTTTTTGGTTGAATTGAGCCATTCGCTATCTCAAATGGATGAAATCTTGGACAACAAAATTGCCAGAGGAAATGTGATGGTCAGTAATGCTTACAATGATTTTAAGCAAGCAGTCAGCAAAATTCGTGGTGACTCGTTGAATTTACAGGCGACAGAAGAACATCCTAAAATCGAACAACCGCAATGAAATATTTCGTAAAAGTTTTGGTAGTTTTGGGTCAAGCCCTTCTCTGGATATTTTTTAGCGCTAATCTGCGTGGGCTTTACGGGAAATATCTATCGGTCAAAGACGCGCTTTCCCGCGAACTATTAGCGACAGACGCTACTCAACTTTTGGAAACAATACGAAATTCGGGTGTGCCAGTTTGGCTTTGGGTTTTGAGCATATTCACATGGATCTTTACCACGGCGATTCTTGTTGGTTGGTTTATTCCGAAATTCAGAAATACACGCTGGTTTTGGCGTACTAACTTAGTTTGGCTCCTGCTCTGGCTGATATATTTTGTTATCAGCATTGTTACACTAATAGTGGTATTTAACCGATTAGTTTAAATGAAGGACGAGAAAACCAAGAAAAAAGCGAATCTATTGGGACCCTTGATATTAGTTTTTGTTTTGGCCACAATCGGCACGGTTGGATATATGATAATTGAAGGGTGGAATTTGCTAGATGCTTTTTATATGGTTGTGATTACATTGGCGACGGTTGGTTTTAAAGAAGTTCATAATTTATCGCCAGCTGGAATAGTTTTCACCATTCTATTAATTATTTTTGGAATAACTACGCTTTACTACATAATTAAAGTAGTGGGTGAATATATCCTAGAAAATAAACTGGAAGAGGCATTAAAATATAAGAAGATGGAAAAAACTCTACGCAATTTGTCTGGTCATTATATTATCTGCGGTTTTGGCAGGGTTGGTCAGCAGGTCGTAAGAGAGCTAACCCAAGAACACGCCAGTTTTGTAATCATTGAACGCGACTCTACCGTCGGAGAGGTTTGTGAACGTATGAATTACCCTCATCTGATAGGTGACGCGACAGATGAAAAAACTCTCAAAAACGCCGGGATTCTGGATGCCAAAGGGATGATTATTTGTTTGGGTGAAGATAGTGATGCGGTGATGACAGTAGTTACCGCTCGTACGATGAATAAAGACTTGTTTATTGTCGCTCGCGCGAATGCTGAAAGTACTGCCAATAAATTACTCAAAATTGGTGCCAACCGCGTAGTTTCGCCACACCACATCGGCGGATTTCGGATGGCAAGTTTTGCACTTAGCCCGACGGTTGCTGACTTTATTGATGACATTCAAGACCTGTCCAATCATGAGGTACGAGTTGATGAGGTTATTATTCCTGCTCACTCGCCAGTGGCGGGTCACACTATCGCTGAGAAATTATCAAATCGGAACTACGGCACAACCGTACTGGCAATTCATAGACAAGACGGAGAAGTGATTATCAACCCCACTGGTGATGTACCAGTAAATGCAGGTGACAGGCTGATACTGCTCGGCACTCAAGAAAAATTAGAAGCTGTGATAAGCTTGCTGGGTGCGAATACTCGTAAATAGGGAGGAGATTTATGGATTCACATTACTCACCGGAATTTCTACAGATAAGAAAAGAAGAACTTTTGCGTCAAAAGGGAGAGCTGGAAGAGGAGTTGAAGCAGATTGCAGTGTTCGATACTGCATCCGGAAGTTGGGCCGCGCTTCAACCAGATTATGAATCTGGGAGCTCGGAAGACACGGCAGAAAGCGGAGATGAGTCTCAATCCTTACAAGAACACCAAGCGCAGGTAGTGGAATTGGAAAAAACTTTGATTGAAGTTGATGATGCTCTTGCGAAACTTGCTTCCGGGAGTTTTGGAAGATGCGAATCTACGGGCGATTGGATTGATGAAGACAGGTTGATAGCTTATCCGGCTGCTCGCAGTTGTACTGACGATTAACTTATGCCACTGATGAAACCAAGAACAAATACCACTTTTTGGCTAGCGGTTATTTTCACGATGGGGGCTTCCCAGCTGACCCGCTGGTATTTTGCCAAGTCGATTACAATCAATATGGGATTGGCATTCAATATTATGCTGCCGACCATATTAGTTTTTGTGGTGGTGATTGTTTTTCTGGGACTGATGCTCTGGTTGTTTTATTCGCAAAAGAAAAATGGAATTGGTTGGGCAATGGCATTGGGGATGATTGTCGGCGGGGGAGCGAGCAATTTTTTGGATAGAATATTACTTTCGGGCGGAGTGGCTGACTACTGGAATTTGGGAAATTTTAGTTATATCAATTTGGCCGATGTCGCTATTACTCTCGGTATCATCATTGCTTTGGGAATACTTATCAAAAATTCATGGAACCAAAAATAATTTTTGAAGATGCCAACTTGCTCGTGCTGGACAAACCGGCGGGTTTGGTTGTGCATGAGGGGGCTGGTCATCACCAGTTCACTTTGGCGGATTGGCTAAAAAAACATTTACCTCATTCGCCACTTGCGGAGGAACGGTTTGGTCTCCTTCATCGACTAGATAAAGATACTTCAGGTTTGTTATTGGTCGCCAAAACAAAGTCAACATTTGAATATCTAAAAGAATTATTCAAGCAACATGAAATCGCCAAAGAATACTTGGTGCTGGTGCACGGCCGATTGGTGCCGGAAAAAGGATTGATTTGCATCCCTCTATCCCGCCACATTTCAAAACGAACCAAATTTGAACCCGCGACAGACGGCCGATTGGCGGAAACCAGCTACCAAGTTAAACATTATTATCCGCGCTACACCTATCTTTTTGCTTACCCAAGGACTGGTCGTACCCATCAATTGCGTGTTCATTTTGGAAGTCTTGGGCACCCTGTTGCTGGGGATAAAGTTTATGGGAAATCCGATTCAGCGCCCCGCCAATTTTTACATGCTCATCAAATTTCTTTTACCGATTGGAAGGGAAAAATGAGAAAGTTCATTTCGCCATTACCCTCCGACTTAAGTAATTTTATTAATGGCCTTAAATAATTTGTTTGTTATCACTGGTCCTTCAGCTGTCGGCAAAACTACTCTCGCCAGAGAGCTGCTAAAGACCGATTTGCCGATTGCCAAAGTCATCACCACCACTACCCGTCCTGTTCGAAAAGGGGAGGTGGACGATAGAGAATATCGTTTTGTCACAAAAGAAGAATTTCGGGAGATGATTGAAAAAGACGAAATGTTCGAGTGGGCGACTTACAATGATGAATATTATGGCAGCCAAAAGCAGGACGTGGAGAGCATTGTTCAAACTGGTAAATCTCCGCTCTGGGTGGTAGATGTGCGGGGAGCAGAATTCTTGCGCGAACATTATCCCGAGGCAAGAGTTATTTTTATTGTTCCCAGCTCTTTTGAAATCCTTCGTACACGGCTAGAGAACCGTACTCTACCCAAAGAAGAAATTCGCAATCGCCTGAAAATCGCCCGTGAAGAGATTGCCGAAGCACCTCGATTCACTTATCGCGTCAACAACTATGACGGCAAGCTGGAAAAAATAGTCGCCGAAACTGCTGATATTATTCGGAAAGAG
>CAYGIK010000004.1:20144-23358 GCA_964350005.1 uncultured Candidatus Saccharibacteria bacterium | reverse complement strand
ACTCCTTTATAGTGGGCAGTATCCGCGTGTTATATCAGCTAACCAACAGATATGGCTAAGACGAAAGTCTCCGATGGGGTAACTCCCAAAGGTCCAAAGACAGCCTTCGCAAAATACCTCGACGATGCCGGGGAGGGTTTGAAAATCTACCAGATGGGAGATTTGGTTGCTGGCGAGGTGACTGCGATGACCAAGAATCGCATTTGGGTAGACATTGATGATGGCCGTTTTGTTGGAATTATTAGCAATAAAGAATTAGCAGAGGAAGGCATCTCCGCGCCTGATTATAAAATAGGCGATAGAGTGACTGCTTCAGTTTTGATGCCTGAAAACGATGAAGGCTTTATGATTTTGAGTCTTCGTGATGCTTTGGAGAATCAAGGTTGGGATGCGTTGCAGGAGCGGATGGGTAAAGATGAAGTATTTGATGTGAAAGTGGTGGAAGCCAACCGCGGTGGTTTGATTGTGGAAGCGGACGGTTTGAGAGGATTTTTGCCGGTATCGCAATTGGCTCCAGAACATTATCCACGCGTAGGCAATGACAAAGATGAGATTTTGAGCAGATTGTCTAAGTTTGAAGGACAGAATTTGCAGGTGAAAGTGCTCGATTTGGATAAAAGTACCAGCAAACTTATTTTCTCCGAGAAGGTTGCGCGCAAAGGTGAGTTTGATGAACTGGTTTCTGATATTAAAGTGGACGACATTTTGGAAGGAACAGTTAGCGGGGTCGTTGATTTTGGAATTTTTGTTTCTCTGGGCAAATTAGAAGGATTAGTTCACATTTCTGAAATTAGCTGGGGTAAGGTGGACCATCCGGGTAATTTCGCCAAAGTGGGAGATACAGTAAAAGTGCAGGTGATTGCTATTGATGCGGACAAGATCTCTCTTTCAATGAAACGGTTGGAATCTAATCCTTGGCTTACCACTATTCAGAACTTCCGAGTGGGACAGACGATGGAGGGTAAAGTGACGCAGATTATGCCGTTTGGTGTGTTTGTTGAGGTGGAAGGCGGTGTGGACGGTTTGATTCACATCTCCGAGCTGTCTCACGAGCATGTGCTTGACCCAAGCACAGTTGTTAAGTCGGGCGATAAACTGAAGCTGAAAATTATCGATCTGGGAGCGGAAAGTCACCGTTTGGGGTTGAGCTTGAAGGAATTGCAGAAATCAACTGTAGTTAAGAAAGAAGAATCAGCCGGTACGGATGATGATTTGAAGAGTTTGGGTTTGACGCCGGCAGTAATCAAGAAATTGAATGCAGTCGGAATTGAAAACAAAGCTGGTTTGGCAGGGAAAACCAAGGAAGAATTGGTAGCACTGCCTGGAATCGGCGCAACTACAGCAGCCAAAATTATTGCGATTATGGAAAAGCAATAATAATACTTCGAAAGAAGATTTCGAGGTAAAATAAAATTGCATGGCTGCTAGCAACATTTTTAGCAGTCATTTTTTATAACTTATGGAAGAAAAGAAGAAAATAGTTTTGCCAGCGATTATGACCGTCAATGAATTGGCGAACTCTTTTAGTGTTCCAGTGACGGTGGTAATCAAACAACTGTTATCCAACGGTGTGCTGGCAACTATTAATGACAATATCGATTTTGAAACTGCGGCGATTGTAGCGGATGATTTGGGTTACGAGGTGTCACAAAGTGAATCTCTTGCAGATACAGGAACGATTGCGGAAAAACAAATTGAGGTTGGTGAGCCTAGAGCACCTATTGTGACGGTAATGGGGCATGTTGATCATGGAAAAACTTCACTTCTAGACTACATTCGCAAGACTAAAATTACTGAGAAAGAGTCGGGTGGAATTACCCAACATATTGGTGCGTATCAGGCGGAATTCAAGGGTAGAAAGATTACTTTTCTAGATACGCCGGGGCATGAGGCTTTTTCTGCTATCAGAGCGCAGGGAACCAAGGTGACGGATGTGGTTATTTTGGTAGTGGCGGCAGATGAGGGGATTAAACCACAAACTATTGAAGCAATTGAGCTAGCACGGGCGGCTAATGTGCCGATTGTGACAGCAATCACTAAAGTTGACCGACCAGAAGCAAATATTATGCGAGTGGAGCAGGAATTGGCGGCACACAATATTGTGACGGAAAAATGGGGTGGAAAAGATGTAATTATTGGTGTTTCCGCAAAATCCGGAGAGGGAGTGGACGAATTATTAGATTTAGTTTTACTAACTGCTGATATGCAGGAATTGAAGGCGCAAAAACAAGTACCGGCGTCAGGTTTTGTGATTGAAACTAAACATGATCCAAAGGTTGGTTACACAGCAACATTATTAGTTCATAACGGCACTCTGAAGGTTGGTGATGCGTTTGTAGTCGGAATTCAGGCGGGAAAAGTGAAATCGATGGAAGATTATTTGGGGAAGAGAGTGAAAGAAGCAGGTCCATCAATGCCTGTAAGAGTGACGGGGTTTGGTACGGTGCCAAATGCGGGAGAATTTTTTGAAGTGGTAGAGAGCGAAAAAGCGGCGCGAGAAATTTCGCTTTCCAAGTCTAAGCAAGCTACTGCACGCAGGATTTCAGTCACATCATCCGATTTGTCTAAACTAACTGCGCAAATTCGCGCATCGCGTTCATCGCAAATTGCGGTGGTATTGAAAGCGGATATGCAAGGTTCGTTAGAGGCGATTAAAAATCAATTAGCAAAAATTCGCACCGACAAAGGAGAAATCAAGATTATTGCCGAGGGTATAGGAAACATTAGTGAATCAGATGTTTTGGGCGCAGTAGGAGAAAAAGCTGTGGTAGTTGGTTTTAAAGTTAATGTTAGTCCATCTGCTACCAGCATGGCGAAGAAAGATAAAATTCAAATTTTGACTTATGATATTATTTATAATTTGACTGACGATTTAACAAAGATATTATTAGAATCGATTGAGCCGGAAAAAATAGAAACTCAAGTCGGTAGAGCAACAGTGCTGAAAATTTTCCGTGAGGATAGACATGAAAAGATTATCGGGATGAAAGTGGTGTCGGGGCGGATTGCTATTGGTAATATGATGAAATTTACTCGCGGGGAAGAAGAAATCGGCGAAGGAATGGTGAAGCTAATTAAACATCTGACCGAAGAAGTGTCAGAAGCAACACCAGGTACGGATTTCGGTTTTCTAGTGAATACCACAGCCAAAATTCAGCCTGATGATGTGGCGGAATTTGTAAAAGTCGACTACCGAAAAGCAAGGTTGATATAG
>CAYGIK010000004.1:15583-20044 GCA_964350005.1 uncultured Candidatus Saccharibacteria bacterium | reverse complement strand
TGATGATGTGGCGGAATTTGTAAAAGTCGACTACCGAAAAGCAAGGTTGATATAGGGGCAATGAAAAATTAAAAATGAAGAATGAAAAATTCTGGTAGCTCCTTCGTCGCTTTTTATAGTCGTCATTCTGGGGAGTGAAGCGACTCCAGAATCTTATAAGATCCTGGTCAAGCCTGCCTACCGGACAGGCGGGCCAGGATGACACAAGAAAAAACTCGCGACTCGCGACTCGTAACTCGTTACTAATTGGTTAGATTATTTTCATGGCAGACAAAAATTTACGGAAGGAGCGGTTGGCATCGGTAATTCACGCGGCAGTGGCGGAATTTTTTGTAGAACACAATCGCGATTGGGGAATTAATGCATTACCTTTAGTGGAGCAGGTGTTTGTATCGGCAGATTTGCATCATATTGAGGTTTGGGTGAGTTTGTCTCCATGGAAAAAAGACAAAGCTCAACACCAATTTGAAGTAGTGCAGAAACATCTGGGAGGACTAAAAAAAGAATTAGCGGAGAAGATAGAATTGCGTCGATTTCCTGAAATCGTACTGAAGTTATCTGATCCCGAACAAACTTTCCGAATTTTAGATATATTTGGTACGCTTAGGAGCCGTGGAGAACTTGGCTCAACAAATCAGAACGAAGCTACAGGCAGCGAAGAGGATTCTGCTGACGGTTCACGCTGATCCTGATGGCGATGCGTTAGGCAGTATGTTGGGACTGTATGCTGTTTTGGTTGAGCAATGGGGTAAGTCTGTGACGATGGCAACTAACGGGGAATCTCCTGAAACTTTTTCGTATTCTTTTTTACCGTATTTTTTCAAGGTGCAGGATAGTTTTGAACCGCAAGATTACGACACAGTAGTGTTGTTGGATTGCAATGGATGGGCGCGAACAGGCTGGTTTGAAGATAATGAATTGAATATTGCTTGGCCTGATGAATTAATTGTTATTGACCATCATCAGGCGGGGGAATTCACCGAAGGTCTTGTTTATAGCGATACCGTCGTATCGTCCACTTCCGAAATGATATACGGGTTACTGCGGGATTGGGGTGTGAGCATTACAAAAGAAATTGCAACATGTTTACTTACCGGCATTAGTTTTGATACGGGTTCATTCCAACATCCCAATACCTCTCAAAAAACACTTGAGATTGCTTCTGATTTAGCTTCCAAAGGAGGGAATTTGGCTTTGGTTGCCCAACATTTGTATATCGGGAAAAGCGTGGAACGGCTGAAATTGTGGGGGATTGTGCTTCAGAGAATGCGTTATGATGACGAACTGAAAGCAACCATTTCGGTAATTACCAATGAAGATTTGGAAAGTACGGGTACTACCAAAGAAGATGCGGAAGGATTGGTGAATTTAATTAATACTGTTCCGAATTTGAAATTTTCACTGTTATTGTCAGAAACTCCTGAAGGTGGGGTGAAGGGGAGTTTTCGTACTCAAGATGACAAAATGGATGTAAATCGGTTGGCACGGTTGATGGGAGGTGGTGGACACAAAAGAGCGGCAGGATTTTCCCTTCCCGCAAAATTAAAAACCAGCGACAACAAGTGGGATATAGATTGAGGTGTTTTTTTCTTGTTTTCTTATCTTTTTCGTCATTCCTGCGGAGGCAGGAATCCATTTTCTTTTTGTTTTTCTTTTCAAGGGTCTGCGCGACCCTTGTACCGCGGTTACTTTGTCTTGCCAAAGTAACCAAAGCGTCCCGCCAGTCGTCGGGCTTATTCATTGGCTAAATTAGCTTTCTTCGCTTACGGCAAACTCGTCGCTTGCCAGCTCCTTAAACATGCCTTCGCCAGCGCTAATTTATCTCAATTCAGTACAGCCCTCCTCCAATGGCGGAAGAAATGGATAAAAATAGACAGTCTATTCGTCTATAAGTCTATCGTCTAGCTAAAGGGTTTTTAACGCAGCTGATGCGGCATTTGTCTCGGCTTCTCTTTTGCTCTTTCCTTCACCTCTGGCAATCAATTTATCGTCAACATAAACACCGACGACAAAATTGCGGTCATGATCGGGTCCGGAAACATCTTCAGTTTTGTAGTGAGGGGTGACACCATTCTTTTCCTGAATAAGTTCTTGAAAACGGCTCTTGGCATCAATGTGCCCTTCTTCGGCAATGATTGGTTCTAGATGATGAAGTAGAAACTTATCAATGAATTTTTTGACTGAGGGGAGTCCTAAATCTAAAAATAACGCACCGATGAATGCTTCCGCGGCATTACTAATGATTATTGACTTGGCTTTTCCTTCGTTGCGAAGTTCGCCTTTGCTCATTCGAAGATATTCTTCAAACCCAAGCTCTTTGCCGACTTCACTCAAAGTATTTCTGCGAACAAGAGCGGCACGGAGATTAGTTAGTTCCCCCTCTGCTTTTTCCGGAAACTTATCGTATAAAAATTGTGTGACTAGCAGTTCTACAACAGCGTCGCCCAAAAATTCTAGTCGCTCATTGTGGTTTTTAGCATCGGGATGTTCGTTGAGATATGAGCGATGAGTAAAAGCCTGCTCGTAGAGTGCAGGATTTTTGAATTTGAGACCGATTTTTTTCTGAAGAGAAGTTAAGTCAGACATGTTGTCTAAATCCTTTTTGCTTAAGGGCGGGGAGTTTTTTCGTCAGTTTCCGGATTGTATTTGGTTGAGTTGCGGAACACGGTGCCGAGTACTCCATTTACAAACTTGCTGGAATTTTCACCGCCAAAAGCTTTTGCCAATTCAACTGCTTCGTTAATAGCCGCTTTGGGCGGAACTTCGTCATCAAATAATAATTCAAAAATTGCCAAGCGCAGAATTGCGAGGTCAACTTGAGCAATTTGCGGAATTGGCCATTCCGGAGCGGAGATAGTGATTACTTCGTCGATTTGTTCGAGATGTTTTTTTAAGCCCTCGACGAGTTTATGAATGAAAGTGAGATTGTTTTCTTCGAACTCGTGTTTTTCCAGATGGCGCTTAATAATTTTGGTTATATCAGAAACATCGCGTTGCTGAAGTTCGTAGAGCGCCTGCATTATGAGAATTCGGGCAAAATGTCTGTTGGAAGCCATGGGGGTAATGAAAAATTAAGAATGAAAAATGAAAAATTAGGAAGAGTTATAAGTGATAAGTTCTGGTAGCTTCTCCGAAGCTTTTTAGTTGTCATTCTGGTAAGTCCAGCAGGACGCATCCAGAATCTTATAGATATTATGTCATTCTGAACTAGGTTCAGAATCTATCATTATCAATTTACCAAATCTGAGACTAAAAAACTATTTGTCGTCTTTGTATTCTTCGCCGGTTCTGGCGGGAGTCTGAATAATTTTTTTAGTACTGCTTGGTTTAGCTTCAGCCTTCTTGGCCTGTCTGGCAGCTTTGTCTGCTTTGATCTTTTCGGCCCTCTTCTTTTTTGCTTCAGCAGTTTCTTTATCTTTTTCGGCTTTTGCCTGCAATTTCAAAGCTTGAGCAATTTTTTTATCAGCTTTAGTATTTAAAACTTTTTTATCGCCATAATAACCACATTCAGGACATGCCATATGGGTTGGTTTTTTTGTTTTGCATTTATGGCAAGTATTCAAAGTGGGCATCGTTGGATGCCAGTGGGCCCGACGGGTTTTACCGCGGACTTTGCTAATTTTCTTTTTTGGTTGAGCGGCCATCTCGTCTAGGGTTAGAGAATAGAGAGTAGGGAATAGAGAATAAGGCGTGGAGCTTAGGATATGGGATAAGAGAAAATACTCTCATCTCTACGCTCTCGTCTCTAAATCTACAAGAGGCATTATAGGGGAGGACAGATAAGTTGGCAAGGGGTACGGGCTTGCCCCGTAGAAGATTTCAGAAGAGCGAAGCTTCTTGAATTGGTTATGTTGATTTGCTTGTTAGACAAAAATATCATTTTTAATCTGTTGTGGTAGTGATTTTTGCCTCGCTCAAACCAAGACATTCTGAAATTCTCTACGGGGTTGACAAGGGGGAGGCTTGTGGCTAAAATGCCCTATGTATATCAGATAAGCTGAAATGCTTTGTTAGTACTCCGTTTAGTCCGCACCGGTCGCAGAAATCAGCCGAAATACCGTCTGGTAGCTGCCGAGCAGGGCGAAAAATTAGATGGCAAGGTGGTCGAGATTCTCGGTCACTATGAGCCTGCGGCTAAATCTAAGCTGTTTGTTTTTGATAAAGAAAAGGTGCAGGGATGGTTAGCTAAAGGAGGAGTGCCTTCTAATACCGTTGCTAAGCTTTTAAATATGAATGGTTTTGATCTGCCAGTGCATCTGCGTGCGGAGGGTAAGCCAAAGAAGAAGGCGCAGGCCAAAATAGATGCGGCTAATAAGCCATCCTCCGACGCCAAGGCTATGGGGGACGTTCCGGTTGAAGCTCCTAAGCCAGCTGAGCCAGTTTCTGCAGAAGAAGCTACGCCAAGTGAACCAGAAGGGGTAGTTGAAGCGTCCGCCGTCGCTGAAGCTATGGTGGACCAAG
>CAYGIK010000004.1:0-15483 GCA_964350005.1 uncultured Candidatus Saccharibacteria bacterium | reverse complement strand
CCGTCGCTGAAGCTATGGTGGACCAAGTGCCAGCCGAAGAGGTATCAGAAGAGAACAAAGAAGTTTAATAGTCATATAGTTAACCAACAGGAGAGTTATGGAACGCGACCAGGAATTTGTGGAATATGTGGTTAAAGCTATCGTCGACAATCCGGACAAAGTTGTTGTCAAACGGAGCGTTGATGAAATGGGTGTTTTGCTCGAACTGGGCGTTGACCCAGCTGACATGGGCAAAATTATCGGCAAAGAAGGCCGTACAGCAAAGGCAGTTCGTACACTGCTTAGAGTGTTGGGTGCGCAGAACCACTCCAGAGTCAACTTGAAGATTATGGAACCAGAAGGTGGTACTGGTGGAAATCGTCACATTGATTTGCCGGAAGACAAGGAAGAAAAAGTAGATATGCCAGAAACTACAACCAAAGACGACTTGAAAGAAATCGCAGAGGAGTAGTTCATTTATTAATTTTTGACCAAGATCCCGACTTGGAACATCAAACGTTCTTCTGTCGGGATTTTTGGTTTGCTTGATAAATAAATAAATAAAGCCATCTTAATATTAGATTTTATATTTACCAATTAGGAATGCGGTCGCATTATATTTTGGTAAGATAAAGGTATGAAGACAAGTAGAGGTGCGTATTCAATGATGAAGATGTTGCTGGGCTGGACCGACTCTCAGTATCGATTTGATGTGGATGAAAAAAGAAGAAGGGTATTGGAGCAAACGAAACAATATAAACGCAAGTTTAAATATCTTGAGGATGCTGGTTATATTGCCGAGCTTGGTTCCGACAGGTTTGAGATAACAGATGAGGCCAAAATTGGGTTATTGAAAGAACTAATCAAAAAACGTCACCGAGATGGGCATGCTAGGCTGGTAATGTTTGATATCCCGGAAAAATTGAAAGCGAACAGAAATTATTTTAGAAAACATCTTGCGGAGTTAGGGTTTGAAATGTATCAAAAAAGTGTTTGGATATCCGACTTGCCGTGTGAAGATTTGGTGAAATTAGTCGCAAAATATCACGGTTTGGGTAAATATGTTGATTTATTTGTCGGCAAAAGTGTACTAATTAGATGAACGACCGCATTCCTAATTGGTGAGGGGGAATGGTGGTAGGATATTGTTATGAGGTTTACGGTTATTACAATTTTTCCGCAGTTGATTGAGGATTATTTCAAAGAAGGGATTCTGTCTCGCGCTTTGAAAAAGAAACAAGTCCAGCTGAAGACAATTACGCCTCGAAAGTTCACAAAAGATCGTCACCAAACGATTGATGATATGCCGTATGGCGGGGGAGCGGGATTGGTAATGACTTTACCGCCACTTGTGGCGGCTATAAAGTCATTACCAAAATTAAAAATGAAAAATGAAAAATTAAAAAATGGCAGAAGGATTGTTTTGTTAGATCCAAAGGGAAAGAGGTTTGTTCAGAAAGAGGCGAAAAGATTATCAGGGTACGAAGAATTGATTTTTATTTGCGGAAGATATGAGGGGGTAGATGAAAGAATTAAATATTACATTGACGAGAAATTATCGATCGGGGATTTCGTGCTGATGGGAGGAGAATTAGGTGCGCTGACGGTGATGGAGGCGGTGGCAAGATTATTGCCAAATGTTTTGCATCATCCAGAATCGGCAAAATACGAAAGTTTTTCAGACGGAAAAACTTTAGAACATCCGCAATATACTCGTCCGGAGATATTTGACGGACATAAAGTTCCGCCAGTATTACTATCAGGGAATCATAAGAAGATAGAGGATTGGAGAGCTAAGCAAAGCAAGAAAGCTTGACTGGGGCCGTTGCTGGCTCGACAACGATTGGAACGACAACAACCCTGCTCTCATTCTTGCTACTATCTTCGTTTCTCTGCCGCTGAAACCGCAGAGTTTTTGGGTGATAAGATAGAGCAGGAGTAAAATGGATTCCCGTCTTCCTCCTCCACCAAGCCGACTACGCTCTAACGAGCTACGACGGGCCAAGGGCTACGGACGGACGAGTCGCGGGAATGACACAGAAGAAGATGTTATAAGATTCTGGTCGCGCTTCGCTTACCAGAATGACCCTCCTTCCTCCTTCGCTAAAGCTACGGAAGGACCACGGTCGCTTCGCTTCGGACGGGCAGGCGGAAAAGAAAAAGATCCTGAACTAAATTCAGAATGACGAATTATGGCAAACAAAAAGTTTAAAATTGTATCTAAATTACGACCAGCTGGGGATCAGCCGGAGGCGATTTCGGCGTTGGTGGAGGGTTTGCGTAAAGGATATCAACACCAAACACTGCTTGGGGTAACGGGTTCGGGGAAGACTTTTACGATGGCGAATGTTATCGAGAAAATTCAGAAACCAACGATTGTTATTGCACACAACAAAACTTTAGCGGCACAGTTGGCGAGTGAATTTAGAGAATATTTTCCAAACAATGCGGTACATTATTTTGTATCGTATTACGACTACTATCAGCCGGAAGCGTACATTCCACAGACCGACACTTACATTGCCAAAGATGCGTCAATCAATGATGAGATTGATAGATTGCGCAATGCGGCAACGGAAGCGTTGCTTACACGCAAAGATGTAATTATTGTGGCATCGGTTTCATGTATCTATGGTTTGGGTAATCCTGAAGTTTATCAGAATTTGAGTATTGAATTGAAAGTGAACAAAAGCTACAAGCGAGATAAACTGCTCCTACAACTCACAAATATCCAATACCAACGAAATGATATTAATTTTATTCGTAGCACTTTTCGGGTGCGGGGAGAGGTGCTGGAAATTTTCCCGTCTTATTCAGAAGACGCGGCGTACCGATTGGAATTTTTTGGCGATAAGCTGACCAAAATCAGAAAGATGGATTATCTAACTGGCGAAGTTTTGGAAGAGTTGAAAGAATTGATTATTTTCCCTGCCAAACATTTCGTCACGCCACAAGAAAAATTGAAGGGCGCAGTTGAATCAATTCGGACTGAATTGAAAGACCAATTGAAAGTCTTGAATTCAAAAAGCAAATTATTGGAAGCACAGCGTTTGGAACAAAGAACAAATTACGATATTGAAATGCTTCAAACTGTTGGATATGTTTCGGGAATCGAAAACTATTCCCGCTATTTGGATGGTCGGGAAGCAGGCAGTCCGCCAGCGACACTACTTCACTATTTCCCTGACGATTTCATGATGTTTATTGATGAATCGCATATGACAGTTCCCCAGATTCGGGGAATGTATAACGGGGATAGAGCGCGGAAAGAAATGCTGGTGGAACACGGGTTTAGAATGCCCAGTGCTTTTGATAATCGTCCGCTGAAAGATGTCGAATTTAATAAGCTGATAAATAAAGTGGTTTATGTTTCGGCTACTCCCGGATCGGAAGAGTTGAGCAACAGTAAACAGGTAGTGGAACAAATTGTTCGACCGACTGGTTTGATTGATCCATTGGTGGAAGTTCGTCCGATTGACGGGCAGATTGATGATTTGATGGAAGAAATCCAAAAACATGTCGCAAAAAAACAAAGAGTGTTAGTGACAACGCTAACAAAAAAGATGTCGGAAGATTTGACTACTTTTTTGCAGGAAGCAGGAATAAAAGTGCAGTATTTGCACTCGGATGTAGAAACTTTGGAACGAATTGATATTCTGCGGGATTTGCGGTTGGGCAAATATGATGTGCTAGTTGGCATCAACTTGCTTCGGGAAGGGTTGGATTTGCCCGAAGTCTCGCTGGTGGCAATTTTGGATGCGGACAAGGAGGGATTTTTGCGGTCTGACACGGCATTAATTCAGACATTTGGTCGGGCGGCTCGGCATTTGGAGGGGAAAGTAATAATGTATGCCGATAATATTACCGGTTCGATGCAAAGAGCGATGGATGAGTCTTCTCGTCGGCGGGAAAAACAAGTTGAGTTTAATAAGAAGCACAAAATTATTCCGAAATCGATTATCAAAGAAATTAAAGATATTCACAAAAAGAAATATGAGGATGTGCCGGAGGAACAAGAGTTAAATAAATTTGTGAAGAAAGCCAACGAAGAAGAAATCGATACGGTTATCCGTCAATTGGAAAACGAAATGGATTTGTCAGCTCAAAATATGGAATTTGAAAAAGCCGCGGAGCTCCGCGACCGAATCGAGTTTCTGCGTCAGCAAAAATAAATTACTTAGCTTTCGCAGTACGAGAAAGATTACCCCATTCTTTGAGGATGATGTAAATCACTGAAGTGACAGGTACTGCCAGCAAAATACCTAACACGCCCATTAACTTGGCGCCAATCAATAAAACAATAATGATGGTAACCGGGTGTAGGCCAACGGAGTGTTGCATTACTTTGGGGACTAGTAATTTGTTTTCTAGTTCCTGAACTAGGATGTAAAAACCAGTGACTACTAGTGCCATAGTCGGGCTGATGCTCAAGGCAATTAGAATGGCTGGAATAGCGGAAATAATCGGACCGATAATCGGAATAATTTCTAAAATTCCGGCTAACAAGGCAAGGGTCAGAGCATAAGGCACGCCGATAATTACCAGACCGGTATAAACTAGAACCCCGACAATAATACCCAGAATAAATTGTCCTCGGAGCCAAGCGCCCAGACCACTGCCAACTTTGTTGGCAATGGTGACAATTTGTTTTTTTTGTTTAACCGGCAGAAGTGTGACAAAGAATTTTTTAATGCCGTTTTCGTCGAGAAGCAGATATAAATTTAATACAAAGATGGCCAAAACAGCGGTGAAACCACTAATAAATCCCTTAGTGGTATTGAATATATTGTTGGTGAAATTATTAAGAAAGTCGGATACTGTGTTTAGGCTGGATTGAGAATCACTGATGAGATGGTTTTGAATGCCAAATTCACGCAGATTATTGATGAAATTATTAAAATAAGAAAAATAGTTTGGCAATTGGTCAGCTAATTGTCGCAATTGGGTGATAACTGGTGGCAGGATGAGGTAAACTAGTGCCCCCAAAAAGGCAATAATAAACAGATACATCATCAGAATGGTCAGAACTCGCGGAATTTTATTTTTTGCCATTCGGTCGATGATGGGAGATAGTGTGGCGGCTACGATGATAGAAACAAAAATAATGGCCATTACATCGCGGACGACAAACAAAAACCACAGGCCAAGAAGGACGGCCAAGATTTTGAAAATTGAATTGATGGAAATATCGAAAGACATAAATTAGATTTTATTGGGGGGAATAAGCAGTGTATGAGCCGTAGTGCCGTTGATAACGAAATTGAGGGTTAGTTCGCTGGAAGCAATAATTTTGGTGCGATCCAATACAGCCAGAACGACGGGATAAGATATAACCTGAGTGAAGCCAGCGCCGGGAATGTCTTCGGGGACAGTTCGCTGGTAACTTATATCAATTACAGCACCTTGTCGACGAACTGTCAGCGGTTGAAGGTAATGCCCATCGCTGGAGTTGGTTATGGCGTAGCCAAATGCTATCTGTTTGTCCCAATTTATTTTAATATTACTATTGGGTTCGATAACATTATTGAGTTCTGTTTGAGTAGTAAACAGATAGGGAGTACCAGATTCTTTGTCGTTTGATTTTAGCTGATTGGCGGTTATAACAGTAAAGGGCAAATTAAACCCAGCTCGATAACCGCGATAGTTTGCAACTCCAAGCATCACTATGGCAATTATCAACACAACTATGATGCCCCATACGCTGTTGATAAAAGGTTTTGGTTTCATAGGGTAGACCGATTACATATATTATATGTATTCTGAGAAAGATATGGAAGTTGCAACCGATATCCGACAAATTAGTATTGGTGATGTGGAATATCCGCAAAGTTTGCGAGAGATAGCTGATCCACCACCAATTTTGTATGTCAGGGGCAATTTGAATTGGGGAGAATTGGAAGTTGTGGCGGTGGTGGGAACACGCAAGCCGACTTCTTATGGGACACAAGTCGCCACACAGTTGGTTGAGGCAATTGCAAGAAATTGCGTGATAGTTTCAGGATTAGCATATGGAATTGATTCGGTGGCACACAGAGCATCAGTAAAAGTAGGAGGAATTACGGTGGCAGTTCTTGGTACGGGCATTGATGATGCGTCAATTTACCCTGCCGAGAATAGGGGATTGGCGCAGGAGATTTTGAAAAACGGTGGAGCGTTAATTTCAGAATATCCTCCGCTCTCGGAACCTCTAAAACATCATTTTCCTCAGCGTAATCGGATTATTGCGGGATTGAGCCAAAAAATTGTGGTAATCGAAGCGGGTGAGGGAAGTGGAGCGCTGATTACCGCCAAATTGGGGTTGGATTACAATAGGGAAGTTTTGGCGGTGCCGGGTCCAGTGACAAGTCCAATGTCGATGGGTCCTAATAGTTTAATTGCGGAAGGCGCAAAACCGGTGCTGTACCCGAGTGATGTGGTGGAAATTAGTGTTCAAAAAATACAGACCGATTTGACGGAAGTTGAACAAATCGTTTATAACACCCTTGTATCTCAAACTAGAACGGCGGATGAAATAACTCAAATAACTGGGTTGAAAGCCGCCGAAGTAAATACCATTATTACACTATTGGAAATGAAGGGTGTAATAATGAATACTGGCGCGGGCGGTTTTAGCATCAAATGAAAAATAATTTAGTTATTGTTGAGTCTCCAACTAAGGCAAAGACTATTGCTAGAATTTTGGGTACGGGATATCGGGTGGAAGCATCATACGGTCATGTGCGGGATTTGCCGAAGTCAAAACTAGGGGTAGATGTTGAGAAAAATTTTGAGCCGGAATATATTATTCCAACTGCTAGTCGCAAGACGGTGACCAAACTGAAAGAATTGGCAGAAAAGGCGGAAATGATTTATCTCGCAACTGACGAAGACCGCGAAGGGGAAGCAATTGGTTGGCATATTCAGGCGATTTTGAAAGTAGCTGATAGTAAAATAAAACGGGTAGCGTTTCATGAAATTACTCCTGAGGCGGTAAAAGAGGCTTTTGAACATAGTCGTCAAATTGATTTACACTTGGTTGACGCTCAACAAGCTCGGCGAATATTGGATAGGTTGGTGGGCTACAAATTGAGTCCCCTGCTTTGGCGAAAAATTTTTAGAAGACTCTCTGCTGGTCGGGTTCAGTCGGTGGCTTTGAGAATATTAGTAGAACGGGAGCGAGAAATTCAAGCTTTCAAACCAACGGAATATTGGACAATTGAAACTAATTTTCAAACTGCAGGCGAAGACAAACTAACGGCGGCAGTTACAAAAGAAAACGGTAAAGAACCGGTGCTTGCAAATCAATCTGACGCGGACAGGATTGTAAAAATAGTTGAAGGTGCAAAAGAACACAAAATTATTGATATTAAAGAAGAGGAACGAGAGCGTCACCCTGCCGCGCCGTTTACTACTTCTACGCTTCAGCAACAAGCTGGTGTTCAGCTGGGATTTGGAGTTAAAAAGACAATGACCGTTGCTCAACAGTTGTATGAGGGTGTTGATATCGACGGTGGTGGGCCAGTTGGTTTGATTACTTATATGCGTACTGATTCGACGAATCTTGCAATGTCAGCAGTAATGTCCGCGCGGGGAGTGATTGAACAAATGTTTGGTAAAGAGTATTTGCCAGAGAAGCCAAAGTTTTACAAAACCAAATCTCGCGGTGCGCAAGAAGCTCATGAAGCAATTCGTCCGTCTAATCCTAAATTGACTCCCGAACAAGTGAAGGGAAGATTGAGCGAAGAACAATTTAAATTGTACAAATTGATTTGGCAGAGAATGATTGCTTGCCAAATGAATTCGGCGAAGATTCGTACACAGGATGTAGTAATAAAATCTGACACAGTTGAAAGCAAGGCGAGTGGAGCAACTATTGTTTTCTTGGGGTTTGCAAAAGTTTTTGATAAATGGCCGTTTCAAGAAACAGTTTTGCCAAAAGTAATAGCGGATGAAGTTTTGAAGCTTTTGAAAGTGGCTCCTACTCAGCATTTTACGGAACCTCCTGCGAGATATACCGAAGCGGCATTGGTGAAACAAATGGAAAAGATGGGCATTGGTCGTCCGAGTACTTATGCTCCGACAATTGTCACTTTGGGTGTTCGTGGTTATATCAAAAATGTAAAGAAAGCTTTGGTTCCGCAGGAAGTGGGAATGATGGTCAATGATTTCTTGGTGGAACATTTTCCAAATATTGTTGATTATAGTTTTACTGCGCGCATGGAAGATGATTTGGATGAAGTTGCTGAAGGTAAAAAAGAGTGGGTGCCTGTGATTAGAGATTTTTATGAACCATTTATTAAACAAATTAATTTAAAGGATAAAGAAGTGGTTAAACAAACTGTGGAAGACGAGAAAACCGACAAGGTGTGTGTTAAGTGTGGTTCTCCGATGGTTATTAAAGTTGGTCGATTTGGAAAGTTTATGGCGTGTTCAGGTTTTCCAAAATGTAAATATACAGAGGCTCTAAACGGAGAGGGTCAGAGCGCGGTGGAAATGACTGACAAAAAATGCGAGAAGTGCGGTGCGCCAATGGTAAAGAAAACGGGAAAGTTTGGTCCGTTCTACGGTTGTAGTAATTATCCTGAATGTAAATTTGTGGAGAATATCAACACTCCAACAATTAAAATGGCTTGTCCGAAGTGTAAGAAAGGTGAAGTGGTAGTTCGCAGAACTAAGAGAGGAAAGATATTTTATGGATGCAGTCAGTATCCGAAATGCGATTTTGCTGCATGGGATGAGCCGGTGCCAGAGCCTTGTCCGACCTGCGGGAAGCTTATGACGAAGCCGATCAAAAAGGGGTATCCCGTGTGTACCGAGTGCGGGTACGAAGAAAAAAGCTAGCACTCGGCCTTATTTTTTCTTTATTTTTTCTGTCATTCCCGCGGAGGCGGGAATCCATTTTCTTTTTCTTTTTTCTTTTCCAGCACTCGCGCCGTGCTGATGGTGGCGGTTACTTTTCTAGAAAAGTAACATAAAAGTCCCCGCCAGTCGCTTTCGTCCCAAAGGGACCCCTTCGGGGCTATTCATCACAAACAATCCGCTCTATCTGCTTATCACCAAACTCGCTACGCTCAAACATGGGCACGCTGATTAGAGCGATTGTTTGGATTCAGTACGCTCAAGCTTCAATGGCGGAAAGAGGGAGGGGTTGCCCAGATTCCTTTTCTTGGGTATAATTCACGCGTAAATAAATCGAGGGTGATGGCGAAGAAGAGAGCAAAGAAAAAATTGAGCTGGACTCGGTGGTGGATGCGCAGTTATTGGACTGTGCTGATTTTGGCGGGGATTGTTGTTGTTGCGCAGTTTGCTAGTGCAAATTCTGGTGCATTGAGCTCGACCACATCAATGACTTTTAGCCAGTATATTTGCGGAGTGGCGGATTTTGCGGGTCCAGTAATTGCTATATTAGCTGTTTTGACTATTGTAATTGCAGGTTTTACTTATGCAACTTCTATGGGAGGTGGTGGCAGTAAAGAAGGACTGGGAGGAGTCAGCACCGCTAAGGAAATGATTGTGGCGGCGTTGACTGGTTTGCTACTTCTCGGAATGAGCTCATTTCTTATCGGACCATGCGGAGAGGGGGGAGGTTTTTTTCAGAATTTGTTCAGCGGTTTTTCTACACGGCTCACAATCACTACCGATACCAATGCTTCTGGTTCTCTACAGAATCCCGTCGGTAATGGGGCTAGTATTGCTAAATAATTATGTGTTTAGTGAGAATCGGTTCAGAATAGCGGTCTCATAAATTTATGAAAGACTACATTGAGGTTCGCGGGGCGCGGGAACACAATCTTAAAAACATTAGTGTTAAAATCCCCAAGAACCGGTTAGTTACTATTACCGGAATGTCAGGTTCGGGCAAAAGCTCGTTGGCTTTTGATACGATTTATGCCGAAGGACATCGCCGGTATGTTGAAAGTTTATCCGCTTACGCACGGCAGTTTTTGGGATTAACTAATAAACCAAATGTTGACAGTATCGAAGGACTCTCTCCCGCAATTTCGATTGATCAGAAGTCTTCTTCGTCGAATCCGCGTTCTACAGTCGGAACAATTACAGAAATTTATGATTATCTGCGGTTACTTTATGCGCGTGTCGGTGTGCCGCATTGTCCAAAATGTAGACGAGCGGTGGTAAGACAGAGTATCGACCAAATTTTGTCGCATATTTTAGGACTGAAATTAAAAAACGCTGTAATTTTGGCGCCGGTGATTTCTGACAGGAAGGGTGAATATAAACAGGATTTGGCGGATTTGAAAAAGAGCGGTTATGTTCGTATGCGGGTGGATGGAAGTATTTATGAAGTGGATGAAAAGGTGGATTTGGATAAAAACAAGAAACACACGATAGAAGCGGTGATAGATAGACTGGATCTGACAGATGCCAGTCAAGATACTAGAACGCGGCTGGCGGATTCAGTAGAAACAGCACTGCGTTTAGGACAGGGGAAATTGAAAGTGTCTGATGGAGAAAAGGATTGGTTTTTTTCTGAAAGTTTGGCGTGTCCCAAATGCGACATTAGTATTCCCGAGTTTGAGCCGAGACATTTTTCATTCAACAGTCCACACGGCGCCTGTCCGAAATGTACTGGTTTGGGAGTGACGATGGAACTCGATTCAGAACTTTTGATGCCTAATAAAAAATTGAGTATTACGGAGGGAGCAATTCGGCCGTGGGGTGCGCATATGGTAAGTGGAGGAGGATGGAATAATCGTATTTTGGAAGCGGTGGCGCGCAGATTTAAATTCGATATCAATATTCCGGTTGAAAAATTGAATAAGGAATCTTTAAAGATTGTTTTATACGGTAGTGGTGATGAGGAAGTAGTGGTGAAATATCAGACTCCGCACGGAAAAACAAACGAGTATGTGGTGAAATTTGAAGGAGTAATCCCGAATTTGATGCGCCGATATAAAGAAACCAATTCCGATTTTATTCGGGCGGAAGTTGAGCAGTATATGACAAGCAAAGTTTGTCCTGAGTGTCACGGTAGCCGTTTGAAACCCGAAGTGTTGGCGGTGACAGTAGGAAACAAATCAATTGTTGATGTATCGACATTGCCAATTCACGGTGCGGCGGATTTTTTTGGAAATCTTAAATTATCTGCGCAAGATAAATTGATTGTGAAACAGGTTGTAAAAGAAGTTTCGGAACGTCTTGGGTTTTTGCACAATGTGGGATTAGATTATTTGACGCTCAATCGTTCTGCAAATACTTTATCGGGTGGAGAGGCGCAAAGAATTCGTTTGGCTACCCAAATCGGTTCGGGTTTGTCAGGTGTTATTTACATATTAGATGAGCCGTCAATTGGTTTGCATCAACACGACAATCGCCGACTGATTCAAACTTTGATGGGACTCCGAGATTTGGGTAATACAGTTTTAGTAGTGGAACATGACGAAGAAACTATTCGCTCAAGCGATTGGGTGATTGACGTGGGTCCTTATGCCGGCAAACAGGGTGGTGAAATTGTGGCGGAAGGTACGCCGGAACAAATCATTAAAAACAAGCGTTCTTTGACGGGTCAATATTTAGCGGGAACAAAGAAGATTGATGTGCCGAAAAAACGCAGAATACCAAACGGAAAGTGGCTGGAAATAAAAGGAGCGACCGAATTCAACCTAAGAAATCTTGATGCCAAATTGCCGTTGCAAACATTTGTGTGTGTGACGGGACTTTCTGGTTCGGGAAAATCTACATTGGTAAATGAAATTTTGGCAAAACGATTGGCGCATGATTTTTACGGCGCGCATGAGCAACCGGGAGCGCACAAATCAATAGAAGGAATTGGTTATTTGGATAAAGTAATCAGTATTGATCAATCTCCAATCGGAAGAAGTCCGCGAAGCAATCCTGCCACTTATACGGGATTGTTTACTTACATTCGCGATTTGTTTACTCAATTGTCTGAATCAAAGATGCGCGGTTTCAAGCAGGGCAGATTTTCTTTCAATGTAAAAGGCGGACGCTGTGAAAACTGTCGTGGAGACGGGGTGAATAAAATTGAAATGCATTTTTTGCCGGATGTGTATGTTCCTTGCGAGGTTTGCGAAGGACGGCGTTACAATCAGGAAACTTTATCCATTCATTACAAAGGAAAAAACATTGCAGATATTTTGGATTTGACGGTTGATGATGCGGCAGAATTTTTTGCCAATATTCCACCAATAAAAAACAAACTGGATACTTTGCAAGAGGTAGGTCTTGGATATATAAAGCTTGGGCAACCTGCTACTCAACTTTCGGGTGGTGAAGCACAGCGGGTGAAGTTGGCGACCGAACTTTCTCGTCGAGCTACCGGCAAGACTTTATACATTTTGGATGAGCCGACAACTGGTTTGCATTTTGAAGACACCAAAAAACTTTTAGATGTACTGCACAGATTAGTTAATAAAGGAAACTCGGTGATAGTAATTGAGCATAACTTGGATGTCATTAAAACAGCGGACTGGATTATTGATTTAGGACCTGAAGGAGGTGACAAGGGGGGTGAAATTGTGGCGGAAGGTACGCCTGAACAAGTGGCGAAGATAAAGAAGTCGTACACAGGACAGTATCTGGTGAAAGTTTTGAAATAATTGACTGTGGGTGTAATAACGGGTAAAAAGAAAGTGCGACTCCTGCTCTTTGATGTGGCTGTTTGGTTATAAAGTGCAGGTCGGCAGTGAAAAGCAGTACTGTTTTGGCCGAGAGTCGACTCGGTTCGGCGTTTCACAAGCGTCTATTCCCAGCAGCCACACCCCCTCCGATTCCTGATGATAAGGACTTTACTGACAGTAAGGGATCGGAGGGTCCTTTTTAAATTTAAAACCGGCGACTCTGATGTCGCCGGTAAAAATTCGCTTAAGGTGCTTACGGTATGGAGAAGATAGTTGCCACGCGACCATCCTCCAAGTCTTCCGAGTGGATTTTAGTTTCAGCGGGGTGAATAATCTGAAAACCTTCTTTGTGACTACCTAGGGTTCCAACCATCTTCTCACCTTCATTGATGGCGACTAAGCCACCCGCTTTGTGTTGGAAGAACACTCGGCTTCCTTTGTAGGGAAGCTTAAGAATAGAGAAGATGCGGCGGAGAAATTCCTCCAAATGATCTAAAGGTTTCTCCATGTACTTGGTTGCACCAGCAAGGACACCTTCTTGGATGTATTTGGGGTGCTGACTGGCGATGACGATAGGAGTTTCCTTGTAGTCTTCCATTTGACGGATTTTTGCGATTAGCTCGGGTCCCTTCATCTTCCCTTGCAAATTCCCTCCTACAATAAACAGATTGTATGTGGGAGCGTCGTGGGAAGTTATTATTCTGATTGCCAATTCGCCATTCATGGCGATGTTGATGCACTCAGAGTGGATTAACCCTCGTTCAATTAGGTCGGTAGTCAATTTTTCCCGGAATCCAGGGTCATCATTGACGATTAGGATATAAATTTTACGAAGTTCGTCCATGGCGTGGATTATCCTCCTTTGTTAAGTTACCAGCGGTATAATACAGGGGTTTATAGGCAGTTGCAACAGTATGGCTATTACCCAAAAATCAGCTTTGAAAAATGCTCCGACTCGACCGGGGGTGTATTTGATGAAGGATAAAGCTGGCAAAGTCATTTATGTAGGCAAAGCGAAAAATATAAAGAAGCGTTTGACTAGCTATTTTTCAAAACAGGACAAGTCGCCAAAAACATTTGCGTTAATGGAACGGGTTCACAAAATTGAGACTATTGCAGTGAACAGCGAAACAGAGGCGTTCTTACTTGAAAATGAATTGATAAAAAAATATCGTCCGAATTTCAACATCATAATGCGGGATGACAAAAACTATTTATATATTCGCATTACTGTAAACGAAGAATTCCCGCGCATTTTATTGGCAAGGCAAGTTGCCAAAGATGGGGCAAAATATTTTGGGCCGTATGCGGCTTCTGGGCAGGTGTATGAGGGGCTCCGACTAATCAAACGGATATTTCCGTTATGTAGCGCTACTCAGTCGATTACTACAGCCAGTTTGAAGAAGGGGCAAAATAGAGCCTGCTTGAATTATCATTTGAAAATTTGTCCGGGTGTGTGTGTCGGCAAAGTGAAATCGAAGGATTATCACAAAACCATAGAACAGGTAATGCGGTTTTTGCACGGCAACTATGATTTGGTTATCAAACAGCTCAAAGAGCAGATGCGAGAATTATCCGCAAACAAGGAATACGAGAGGGCGGCGAAAATTCGTGATGGATTGAAAGCGATTGAAGCAATTAATGAAAGACAGAGTGTGGTAAAAACCAATTTGTCTGTAAGTGAGGATGCAATTGGTGTGGCGAGGTCGCTGAATAAAGCTATGGTTATTCTTTTGCAGATTCGGTCAGGTAAGTTACTGAATCAACAGCAATACGCAATTGATACAAAATACGAAACAGAGATTCCTGAAATTTTAGAGGGATTTTTGCGGGATTATTACGAAGGAGCAGCTGATTTACCAAAAACTATCTTGTTGCCGGAGGTGATTGAAAGTCCAAAGAGTTTTGAAAAATGGTTGAAAGAAAAAACGGGAAAAAGAATCGAACTGATTGCTCCAACTAAAGGACGGCAGAGGTCGATTGTACGATTGGCGGAATCAAATGCACAAATGAAGTTCAACCAAATTTCTGGAAAGTGGAAATTGGAAAAATTGGTTTCCACCGAGGGGGTGGAGGTGCTAAAAAATATTTTGAAACTGAAGAAACTTGAGCGAATTGAAGCGTACGATATTTCTAATCTTCAAGGGACCGATTCAGTTGGCGCAATGGTGGTGTGGGAAAAAGGTCAGCTGGATAAAAAACAATATCGCCGTTTCAAGATAAAAACCGTCACTGGCCCTAATGATTTCGCGAGTTTGGCGGAGGTTTTACAAAGGAGATTCGCTCACCAACCCTCCTTCGCCAAGGCTTCGAAGGGTCTTCGAGCGGATTCAGAGGAGAAAATTGTATTTATTAGATTGCCTGATGTGGTGTTAATTGACGGTGGCAAGGGACAAGTTAGTACGATTACAAAAGCTTTGAAAGATTTTAAAGTGACAGTTATTGGGATTGCAAAAGGAAGTCATAGTCGGACGAAAGCAAAAGACGATTTAGTTTTGTCGAGTGGGAAGATAGAAATTTTGCCTGATAATTCGCCAACCAAAATTTTGTTGCAAAACATTCGCGATGAAGTTCATCGTTTTGCAATTGCGTATCACACCAGTCTTCGTAAAAAACGAACGACAACTTCGGGAATAGAAAAAGTTTCTGGTGTTGGGGCGGTGACGCGCAAAAAACTGATTAAAGCATTCGGCTCAATGGCGAGAGTAAGGAACGCTACCGCGGGTGAGGTTTCGAAGATTGTAGGAGAGAAGTTGGCAAAAAAGATTAAAGATTATCTTTAAAGTTTCTTTTCTTTTTCGTCATTCCTGCGGAGGCAGGAATCCATTTTCTTTTTTCTTTTTATTTCCAGTGCTCGCGCCGCACTGAGAGTGGCGGTTACTTTTCTAGAAAAGTAACACAAAAGTTCCCGCCAGGGCCTAAGGCC
>CAYGIK010000003.1:0-33709 GCA_964350005.1 uncultured Candidatus Saccharibacteria bacterium | reverse complement strand
ACCGCCAGCGAAAAGCCGACAGGCTTGTCCTGTTGGATTTGCGCTAGGGTGTCAATGAGAACTCATGCGAAGGAACGTCTGACGTTCCGAAGCACAAAGGGTTCGTGCACGAGACCGCTTTATAAATTTGTTGTCTTCCGTTATGCGGCGAGTGAAGGGCCCCTGTAGCAAACAGGGAAAATCTCCCACCCTCATCAAAAAACGGGCTACAAAGAAAAGACCACTCGAGAGGAGTGGTCTTTTGAAAATATAGATTAAGGGAAATTAGCTGCTCATAAGACCAATCACGGTGTTGACGATAACATATGACAGGATGATGATAATAATACCAGTGACGGCACCAATGATTTGGTCCTTTGCTTTTTTAGCGCCTTCGCTACCCCCGATAATATACTGGATACCGGCGTAAACCAGATAAGCAACTGCCAAAACACCGGCAATCATCAGCATCCAGTTGATTACACTCTTTACGGCGTTGACGATTATATCAATGCCACTGCCGGATATCGGTTCTATTGAATCTATACTTTGCGCTATGGCCACTTGAATCCATAGAGCGGAAGAGGCAACTAATGCTGTTGTTGTACGAAACCAATTTCTCATAAGATAACTCCTTGAATATGTTAGTGTGTGAATATGATACTTTTTTATTATACCAAAGGTTTTGTAAAAAGTTGGAATTAGAAAAGTTGGTTGACTAAATCTACTATTGCTTTGGCGAGAATGATAATAATTAGTCCCACGATAGCAGCGGTGATGGTTTTTTTGCCACCCTCTTTTTCTCCCATCATATATTGATAACCGCCAATGATTATCATTAACACGATAATCGAACCAGCGAGGGTTAGAATAATGCCTTGAATACCGCTAAGGGCTTTTTCGATTCCACCAATTAGTTGTCCAATAAGACTTGTACCCATTTCATTCATAGTAGGTTGATGTCGCGAATTGCGGAGTCGATGGCAATTGAGGGAGAAAGATTATTGCGGACCACGCTGTTAATCATCTTGATAAAGATGGCTTCGACTTCGGCAGTATTTTTGCGGTACCAAGTTTGAGAATAGGGGATTTGGCTAGCGACTGCGCCATAGTGTCGACGGCCGGAGATAGTGTCCAGTAAATCCTTACGAGCGGAGACATAACCGGTGGTGCGAGTAAATGTGCTTTGGCTACTTCTCTTTATCATGTAGTTAATAAAGTCCCATGCTTCATTGGGGTGTTTGCTATTTTTGGATACGGTTTCGCCCCAATAATTAGCGATAGTCACGGGATTCTGAAGTTGATTTTGAGGCAAGACA
Source organism: uncultured Candidatus Saccharibacteria bacterium (assembly GCA_964350005.1). Classification (GTDB taxonomy): domain Bacteria; phylum Patescibacteriota; class Kazan-3B-28; order Kazan-3B-28; family Kazan-3B-28; genus JAKLDB01. The sequence goes on along the minus strand of CAYGIK010000003.1, from coordinate 32,411 downwards.
GTAGTTTCGAATTTTAGTTTTGGTGCAAATTTGCGGATGTTTTTTATCTGGTAGGAATAGTTGAACATCATCGCTGTTTTTCCTTCCATAAAGGCTTGTACATCAGAAGGGAAGAGGCGATTGCCAGAAGCATCTTTTTCGTCTGTGTAGGTGTAAACAGATGAGGCAGGATTGGCGAATTGAGTATAGTAGGATAGTGCTTCTTGACCACCTAAGACGGGTGGTTGACTGCCGGGGACAGGAAGATTAAAGGTAGCAGTTTTGTGGTCGGCAGAGGTCATATCAATTCCATACTGCATCATAAGAGTAGCGACTATGTCGGAAGCTCTGGGGATTCCTTCGCTTCCACCTAGCGGAATAGCGGAGCGGATAATTCTACCTCGACTGTCTTTTTCAGTCAGTTTTGGCACAAGATCGACTAGCTCCTGTAAAGTTTTGGGCGGGGTTTTAATTTTCTTTTCACTGAAAATATCAGTATTGTAATAGAGAATCAAATTATCAATACCGTAAGGTATTCCATAGATTTTGTCGTTACTGACAAAATCCTGCTGAACGACTTTGGGGAAGATATCTTTGTATTGGCGTAGGGTCATTGTTCCGTTAGGCATCGGAGAAATTTGGTTGACTTGATAGGGTAACCAAGTGTTGTGAATCATAAACATATCTGGACCTTCACCGTCGGCAATTGCTTTGATAACATCACGCTGGTAGTTATAAGTATCATAGTTTGGTCTAATCTCTATTTTTTTGACCTCAATCGAAATATTGGGATGTTCGTCTTGATAGGCCTTAATGTATTCGTCAAAAGTATTGCTGTCATCCCATAACCGCCAGTATTCTAAAGTAATCGGCTCCTTGGTAATTGGAGTCGGAGTAACTTTATCAGTACCTGGGTTGATGGGCGAACTGCAACGGGCGGCGGTTAGAAGAAGGCCTCCCAAAAGAAGAAGAGAAAGGGAACGAAATATTTTTTTCATCTTCGGCGCACTTTATTAAGAATAATCTGTTTAAGTTCGGGTTGGTCGAGGGCGTATTCCAGCATAGTATCGAGATAGGTGGCAGGGTCGCCTGTGGTTAGCCATTTGCCACCTTTTACCTTACAGGTGGCAACGCGTCCTTTGTGAGCTAAAATTTTAATTCCATCAACAATCCAGTATTCTCCGCCTTTCCCTTTTTTGATTTTTGCTAAAGCGTCAAAGATTTCGGGAGTGAAAAGGTAGCGGCCAAACGAGGCAAGTTGAGATGGCGCTTTGTCGGGTGATGGTTTTTCAACAATGTCTTCGAGGAAGGCAGTACGCCCTGACAACTTAACTATGCCATATTTTGACACTTCTTTCTTGTCTACTTCCTGTACACCAATAACACTGCAGCCATAATGACGATATGCGTCAATCAGTTGTTTGGCAAAAGGGACTTTGGATTTTACCAAATCGTCACCAAACGCATATATAAATGGTTCATTGCCGATGAGTTCCTTGGCAGTGATGGCGGGGAGAGCGTTGCCGTAACCTTCGATTTGACGCATATAGCTGAAGTTTGCTAACTGACTAATCTTTTTCATTTTGACAACTAACTCTTTTTTGCCTTGGGCAAGAAGCATATGCTCCAATTCAAATGATGGGTCGAAATGGTCTTCAACAGACTTCTTTTGCCAGTTAGTAATTAAAATGATATTTTTAATGCCGGCAGCAGACAATTCTTCGGCGATGTACTGGACGATTGGCTTATCAATAATAGGAAGCATTTCTTTTGGACTGGCTTTGGTGGTTGGTAAAAACCGAGTGCCAAAACCGGCAATCGCGATGACGGCTTTGCGGACTTTTGGTAGTTTGGTTGGTTTAGGGGTCATGGTTTTTTGATACGGATTATTTTAGATTGTCGGGGGTTTAAAATCGGCATAACAATAGTTAGGATTCCTTCATGGAGAGATGCGCGGGTAGCATCGGGGTTCACCGACACAGGTAAGTCTATCGAGCGGGACAACTCTCCCCAGTAGCACTCTTCGGTATAAGCTCTGTCGGGTTCATCAATATCAGTTGGCGGAACAGCAGCCTTATGGATAGTTAGCTGATTCTGTCCCAAGGATACACTAACTCGATTGATATCTACTCCTACGATAGGAGTTCTTACTATTAACTTGTCACCAACTCGTAGGATATCAACAGGTAACTCCAGCTCGGTCGCATCAGCGGGAGATGACTGGTCTGTTGTTTTGGGGTCTGATCTGGTGAAAAAGGTATCGCGTAACATACCCCGTAGAAGAATTTAGAAGATATATCTTAACTGTTTGCGTAGTTCATTGTAACTAAAAGGGGTGGAAGTGAGGATTGTTCTTTGTAGAGTTATTGACTAGCAGATATATCTTAGCAGAACAGTTCTAAATTTCTCTACGGGGCATATCTATAACTAGTATCGGATATCAGAGTGAGCCCAGCAAGAGGAGGGTGAAACGAATGAGGTATAATAAAGAACGCTAGTTTATGAAAAAACTTATAATTATCAGTCTGGGGATGTTTGTAATGATGGCATGGTGGATAATCACCTCGCCTAGTTTGGCGGTTGCGCAAGCAACCGGGTTAAAAGCCGAGCTGGTTTCGACTAATTCTCCAATTACTGCCAAGGCGGGCACGACTGCTGAGTTTATAGTGACAATTAAAAATGTTGGTAGTACCACTTGGACTAATAGTGGGAACAATGCGGTGAATCTTGGGACTATAAAGCCAACGGACCACAAAAGTCGGTTTGTAAGTTTGGGTTGGATTGGGGATAATCGGCCGGCAACAATGCAGGAAGCGACAGTCGCGACTGGAGAAACGGCACACTTTAGTTTCTTGGCGACAGCAACGGGGAGTGGTAAATCGACGGATTATTTTAACTTGGTGATGGAGCGGGTGAGTTGGTTTAATTTGTCAATTCCTCTAATTATTAATATCCAACCGGCAATTTTTAAGGGAGAACTGGTGACTCAGTCGGCAACTAATTTTGAACTGAAAACACAGGAAACTGCCAATATCACAATAAAAGTTCGGAATATGGGTGATGTGGCATGGGCGAACAATGGAGCGGGGGCAGTGAAGATTGCGACCAGTAAACCGTTTGATAGGGCGAGTAGTTTATATCACTCAAGTTGGTTGAGTAAAAACCGAGTGGTGTCGGCGAGTACGGTAATAGAGCCTCAAGGCGAAGGTGAATTTGCTTTTACGATTCAGGCTCCCAACAAAACAGGTACTTTTAAGGAAGAATTTAGTTTGGTAGCGGAAGGAACGGCATGGATACCGGTGAGGTTTTGGCTAACGGTGAAAGTAGTACCGGCGATATGGTCGGCTGAATTGGTGAATCAATCAACTGTCTCTATGTCTTTGCCACCGGGGGATACGGTTACTTTGTGGGCGGAGTTTAAGAATACAGGCAATACAGTTTGGTCGGGAGAGGGGTTAAATGCGGTGAAATTGGGGACAGCAAGGAGTTTGGATCGCGTTAGCCTATTTCAAGATATTTCGTGGTTGAGTAAAAATCGGGTGGTCGCCGTAGCACCGGCAAAGGTTCAACCTGGAGAAACGGGTCGGTTTGAATTTGTTATTAAAGCGCCTAATAAAATAGGTAAATATCAGGAATATTTTCGTCCGGTGGTAGAAGGGATTATATGGCTGACTGATACAGGGTTGCGTTGGGATATTTCGGTGGACGAAGAGTTGATTTTAAAAGATCCAATTCGAGTTGGCATTACTTCCACGACTGATACAATTACGATTCGGGGAAGCGGTTTTGTAATTCGGAAAGGATCGGATAAAAGTTTGGTGAAAAAGGTGCAGGGTGGAAGTGTGACAGTAACTGCATTTAACGGAGGGTGCAGTCTAAATACTGGTGAACAGATAAACGATTATTTGAGATTTATTCCGCAGAACAATGCATTGTTAACAGTGCGTACCAGCGGGATTGGTTCGTCGTATGACACATTTCGCGGGATTATTGAAGTGCGCCGATCCAGTATGTCGAGCAATGTTTGGGTGGTAAATATATTAGAGTTGGAAGATTATATGAAGGGTATTGCTGAGGTACCGGAAGGTTGGCCGGCAGAAGCGCAAAGGGCGCAAATGGTAGCGGCGCGGACATATGCTGTGACAAAATTAACAGCTCCGATAGCTGATATTTTTGATATTTACGATGACACTCGAGATCAAGTTTATTTTGGCTACAATTATGAATCTAGTCGACCAGGACTGGTTGCGGCGGCGGAATCGACTCGGGGGGTGATTATTAGACATAATGGTGTGCCAATTTCGGCTTACTACTTTTCGGATAGTGGCGGTTATACCGAAAATGTAGAAAATGTTTGGACAAGAGTGATTCCATATTTGAGAGCAGTGCCAGACCCATACGCTAAACCGATTGAATGGACGGCGACATTATCCCAAGATTATTTACAGAATCGTTTTGATGAAGCGCTGAAGGTTGTGCCAAATACGGATGTGATTACAGGTATTGCGGTGACGGAGCGGAATCCGTCGGGCAGACTAAAAACGATAACATTTACTATGCAAAGTGGTAAAGTTGTACCTATGTCGTCCAAGACTTTTGATTATCTGACTGACAACAATGAAATAAAGAGTATGAAGTTTAGCGTTCAATTAACGGGTGACCCAGCTTATCCCAGTTTTGTTTTTACAGGACAGGGTTGGGGACATGGTGTGGGAATGGCGCAGTGGGGCGCAAAAAATATGGCTTTGCAGGGTAAAAATTATCAGGAAATTCTGACTTATTATTACACAGGTGTTACTATCGGCTCTCGATAAAATCGGAGCATTTATGAAGGATGCAATCGCGCCGGCCTTTTGCGTACAATGCGGGATATCCGGTGGGTGGTTATGTTCGGTATGCGCTGAGCAGATTTTTCTGGTGAAAGAACAGGTTTGTTATGGATGCAATAAATTGAGTGAGCAAGGCAAAACTTGTGAGAGGTGCCAAAGACTTACAGAGTTAAACGGTGTGTTGATGGCAACACATTATGAAAGCGGGCCAGTACGGGAGCTGGTGCATAAATTGAAGTATGAAGGGCTGACCGACTTGGCGGGAATTTTGAGTTGGATTTTATTTCAGGGGACCAAAAGCAAAGAATGGAAAGGCTGGGTAGTGGTATCTGTGCCACTACATTCAAGCAAGCTCTCTAGTCGGGGATTTAATCAGGCAGATTTGTTAGCGTTTCGGCTGGCGAAGTATTTGAAGTTGCCGTATCAAACAAGGTGGCTTCGGCGAGTAAGGGCAACGGAAACCCAAACCAAATTGACTCGTCCGCATCGCCAAGCGAATGTATATAAGGCTTTTTTAGCGAGGGGTGACCTGCGGGGGAAGAAGATTTTATTGGTGGATGATGTAATGACAACGGGGGCGACGCTGGAGGCGGCATCGCAGGCATTGAAGGATGCGGGGGCACGGCAAATCTGGGGAGTCGTAGTAGCACGCGGTTAGTTGCTATAATGCGGGGAGTAGGTTTTTTAAGGGAGGATTATGACTATTCGAGCGAAAGCGCCGATGAGAGTCTGTTTTGGAGGAGGGCTTTTAGATGTATTTCCGATAAACGCAATTATCGGAGGCTATACCGTAAATGCTGCGATTGATAAATTTGTTACGGTTGAAATTGAGGACGGCGAGGGGTTGAAAATCAACGCAAAAAAAGAGGAACTTCCTCGGCTTCTCGCTAACATTTACAATCTCAAAAACAAAACTATCACGGTTAGTGAAGATGTTTTTGGGTATAGGGGATTTGCTCAAAGCGCCGCTTTGGGAGTGGCACTAGGATTTGCGGTGACAGGAGATAAGGAAATAGCAGAATTAATCTCTTACGAAACAGAAAACAAGATGCTGGGGGTGGTAGGCGGATATCAAGACCAAATTGTAGCGAGCAGAGGAGGTTTTAATATCATTACGAATCGAGCTGGTGTTTACAGCGTGGAAACTCTGACCGATTTCAATCAAGATTTTTTGGATAAAATTAAAAAAGCAATCCCGTTCTATTCCAAAGCGTATGCTCACAGCGGATTGAAAAATGAGGAGGTGGTGGATAAGGTCGTGGCTGGAGACAAGGAAACAATTAGTATTCTAAAAGAACTTCGCAACTGCACCGAACATATAGTTTTAGCTCTAAGGGAGCAAAATGCGGGCGAGTTTATAAAGTGGTGTTTGGAGGAAAGGCGTCACCACGATAAATTACGCCAACGGGAAGGCGAACAGTTGGTGGAATACAACTTCGAATTTGAGGGAGTCAGAAAAATAGATTAGCTGATGAGGCCGATTTTCTGTTTGACTTCGGCGAGGGTGGGGTTGGCGATACGGGAAGCTTTGATAGCGCCCGTTTTTAGAATTCGGTCGAGTAGTCGGCGGTTCTTCATATAGTAGTCGATTTTTTTCTGGATAGGTGTAAGAGAGGTGACGACCAGTTCAGCCAACTCTTTTTTGAAATCACCATAACCTTTGCTGGCGAAATGTTTTTCGATTTGGGATTCGGTTTTACCCGAAAGCATTTGGTAGATAGTCAGAAGATTGAATAATCCTTTTCGTTTGGTATCGAACTTGATAGTAGCGCCAGAATCGGTGACGGCTCGCATAATCTTTTTTCGGATTATTTCGGGGCTGTCGGTCAGAGCAACATAACTTCCTGCAGGGTCGCTCTTGCTCATTTTTCTCTCTGGATTATCCAGCGCCATAACACGGGCACCAGTTTTACCAATGACAGGTTCAGGGATGACAAAAGTTTTTCCAAAGCGATTGTTGAATCTCTCTGCTAAGTTGCGGGCGAGTTCAACATGCTGTTTTTGGTCTTCGCCGACAGGAACGACTCCGGCTTGATACAATAGAATATCCGAAGCCATTAACACAGGGTAATCAAACAACCCGACGGAAGTATTTTCAGCGTTGCCCTTTTGAGACTTGTCCTTGAATTGAGTCATACGGGAAAGTTCGCCCATGTGGGCAACGGTGTTGAGGAGCCAAGTCAGTTCGCTGTGAGCGGGGATTTGTGACTGGATAAAGATGATAGATTTCTTCGGGTCAATCCCACAAGCCAGATAAATTGCAGTAGTTAGATAAGTGCTTTCGGTTAACTCTTTAGGATTTTGAGGAACGGTAATGGCGTGGAGATCAACCACGCAAAAAATACTTTCGTATTTGGTCTGAATTTCTACCCAAGGCAGGATTGCTCCGAGATAATTTCCGATGTGGATTATCCCGCTGGGTTGAATGCCTGAAAAGGCGCGTTTCTTGGTCATAGATTGTGATAGTTAGTATCTTCAAGATAACATGAAAGTAATGGGCAAAAAACTGACGGGGGGTTGTATTAGGCAGAGACTGATACCTTTGGTTTTTTTCGGGGCTGATTATTCAGCTCGCGGGAGAACTCTGACAGTGGCTCAACTTCGGCGCTACGGTTGGCAGAGGGATTGGTCATTTGAAGAGATAAAAGAAGCTCTGCAAGAATTGGATTTGCCCAGTGTTGAAGGAACTTATTATTGGGGTGATCCGCGAAGCCGTCAGAGTGGGAATACTGATTTGGCAAAAAAGTTTTGGCGGGTGGCGAGACGGCGGGTGAATTTATTTAGGTGGATTCCGTTTGTTAAATTAGTCGGGGTGATGAATAGTTTGGCTCACGACAATGTTGGAAAAGGTTCCGATATAGACTGTTTTATCGTGGCAAGACAGGGTCGGATATGGACGGTAAGAGCGATAACTTTATGGTGTTTAAGACTGCTTGGATGGAGGGCGGGCAAACGGAAGTATTTAAAAATTTCGCCCGATTTGTTTTTGAGCGAGGACGGGATGGATTTGTCTCAAGTCGGAATTCCCAACGATTATTTGTTGGCATACTGGACAGCTGACTTTATTCCGATTTATCGGACAGAATTTTTTAGAAAATTTTGGCAGGCAAACTCGTGGTTGAAGATAACTTTACCCGTAGCATATCGTTCACCTCAATATCGTCCTGAATTGGAAGCGAAAGGCGGGCCATTTCGTTTTACGATTTTGATTGAAAAAATACTTGGTGGGAAATGGGGAAATAATATAGAAGCCAAGCTAAAACAGAAGCAATTGGGTATTATTGATAGGAATGTGAAGAAGCTTGGGCAGAACCCATTAGTGCTGGTGGACGATAAAATAGTTAAGATTCATTTTGGCGATGACAAACGATATCATCTCAAAGCAGTGGTGGAAGAGTTCTTGGCTGAAGAGGTTTGAGCAGGGGGTTTTGTGGCTCTCGATTTTTATGCTCCCGTGGCAACTGAGACACACATTTTATTTTGCGAATTACGGGGGGAATTATTTTGAATATTCTTCGATTCATCTGTATGCCACTGACTTTTTGATTATTGTTTTGCTGATTCTTTGGATTTTGCGTCGATCGAAAATACAGATGCCGGTTAAATGGATTTGGCAACCAATAGTCCTTTGGCTCGTCTGGATAACGGTTTCTAGTTGGTATGGATTGGACTGGCAGAATAGTTTGCAACAGGCGGTTCATTATTGGCTGATGTTCGGGTGGCTTCTTTATTTATTTAATAATGTGAAAGATTTACGGCAGATATTTTGGCCGTTTGTTTGGGGAGTTGCACTTCAGGCAGTTTGGGGGATAGCGCAGTTTGTTGGCAATCACGATTTGGGAATGCAGATTTTGGGTGAGTCGCCATTGGGGCCAAATCAAGGTGGGGTGGCGGTGGTGGGAGATGAGGCGCATCGGCAAATTAGAGCGCAGGGATTGCTGCCGCATCCGAATATGTTGGGTGGACTACTGGTATTTTCTCTTGTTCTGTTGATGCAGTTGTATTGTGGGGTAGTTTGGAAACAAAGACATTGGTTGCTGGTAATTGCGGGGTTGATGGGAATAGCGTTGGCGTTGTCTTTTTCGCGAACGAGCTGGGCGATTGCTTTAGTGATAATGTTGGTGATTGTTTTGGTAGCGATATGGAAAAAACGAGATAGGTTTATTTGGCTGCCATTTGCGGTTTTACTTTTTGGAGCAGGGATAGCTGTGGGGTGGCAATGGTCAAATGTGATGGGAAGATTTTCAACTGAATCGAAGTTGGAACAAAAATCAGTAGAGGACAGAGTGGAGAGTGTGGCGAACTGGGAGCAAGTTATTGGTGGTCGTGAGTTTGCGGGGGTGGGGACGGGCAACTATACTCAAGCACTAATACGGCTGAAACCAGACCAACTGGTTTGGACATATAAACCGATTCACGACATTTATTTATTAATAACGGCGGAAACGGGAGCGGTAGGATTGGCGATTTGGTTATGGATGGTGACTGTTATTGGGTGGTTGTGGTTCAAACTTGTTAGGCAAAACAGGATGAATTGGTGGCTGGGGGTACCGCTAGTTGGTGTTTTGGGAGCGGGGATAGTGGATCATTGGGCGGTATCTTTTCAGCAGGGGAGATTGTTGTTCTTTTTGGCTCTGGCGTTGATTATTTTACAATCTAGGGTATTATTGGAGCGACGGAAGTAATTTTTAATCTTATGGAAGAGCAAGAACCAATCAGAGAGCAGGAAGATGTTGCTGGGGAGAGTCATTCAACGACCGTGTCGGAAATGTTGAAAACGACCCGTAGCAGACATCTAAGCAGTGAAGACAAAGTTTTCGCGGCATTGTCGTATGTTTCGATAATGTTTATTATTCCGCTGATTTTGCGTCACGACCAAGATGATGTTTATTTCCATGCTCGGCAGGGGATGGTGCTGTTTGGTGCAGAGGTAGTCGTCTGGTTCCTATTGTTTATGCTGGAATCTTTTGTGGTGGCATTGATGCCAAGCAATAGTTTGGGACTTGTGGCGATTTTGGGGGCGGTGGCTTGGATATTGTTTGTGGGACTAAGCGTAATTGGGATTTACTTTATCTTCCGCAACAAGCGGTGGGAAATGCCGGTGTTAGGTAAGATTGCCAAGAAGATTGAAGTTTAGAATCAGTATCCAGTATCTAGTATTTAGTATCTAGCGTCTGGGGGCGGGAATTGTTATATTCGGACAGCAGGGGCCGTTGGCTCAGCCCCAAAGGGGTCCCTTCGGGATTGGTAGAGAATTTAAAATGCGTGGGCCGTTGGCTCAGTTGGTAGAGCGCCTCGATGGCATCGAGGAGGTCACCGGTTCGAATCCGGTACGGTCCACCAGTCTTCGCTACCTTTAGTAGCTTCGCCTGGCTTACGCCATCTTATTTTCCACTAAAGTGGCTAAGTCTGGGTAATGAACAATATAAAAATAAAAGCGAAGACTGCCCTGCATAGCTCGGAGAGCGAAGCATGGGCAAAACAAAATTGCCCTTGTGAGGCAATTTTGTTAATTTTGGAAATCAATTATTCAACTAGCTACTTTTGACTAGGTTGACGATGGCATGGTCTTGCTTGGTAACGCCATTGGCGTCAATAGCCTTGGCATAGATTACTCCAGACCAGACGGGGCTGTTTGGCGGGAGAGCAAATTTAATCTTGGCTAGGCCGGTGCCATCTTGCAAAACTACTTGTTCGACGATACTCCATTCTAGTAACCATTTGGGGGCACTGGGAATTACCCAGCTGAAAGATACCCCTTCTTTAATTTGAGAATTAGATGCATCAAGGGCTTTGGCTGTGAATTCGTAGAGTTTCCCAGAAAAATAAGTACCCATTTTGGGGGCCACTACAACACTCGATAAAGTTGTTGATTGGGGATTGACTACTACATATATTCCAGTTGTTTTGGTAACTCCTTTATGGATGGCGTCAACAAAAACAATAAAGTATCCGCCGTAAGGACCGGTGCTGGTAGATGTAACCTTTATAGATGATTCCTTGTTTGGATCTACTGTAGTGTAGCCACTGGCGGTGATATTATGAATTCTCCATTTGTAGTTGACCCCATTGTTTAAAACATTCTTATTGGTATCATACGCATTCGCGCTTATGTGTAAGGATTTTCTCAGGTCAATTTTGGTATAATTGGCAGCTGGGCTGATTTGGACAGAAGAAATTTGACGAGCTGGGGTAATACCAATGACGGTTCCGTAGGTTTTACTTATATTACCCGAACTGGCAGTTACCGTTAGGAGACTCCATCCTCCTTTGTCGGGGGCGGTTACCACGGTGAGGCGAATTTGATTAGATGAATTGGAGCTAAGAGTAGTTTTGACTCCTGCACTACTACCCGTGTCATCATTGACCCACTTGTAAGTTACTACACTAGATGCAGAAACACCCTTCGCTATAGCATTGAACCAAGTACTTTGCCCTTCTGATAGTTGAACATTAATTGGGCTTACTTCAACTGATTCCAGCATATTGTTGGTAATAGTAGAAGCTTCTGTGCCAAAAGTATCGTTTTTTACGATATACGAACCAAGTAAGCTGATAACTATGATGGCAGCAACTACAAATAGCCAACCGGGAATAACCAGTCGTTTTTGTTTCTTGCGAGAGGCTTTTCTTTTTTTCATTACTTTGAGTTAATTAATAAATATAAATTCCAAAAATATAATTTCATCTGCATTATACCCCAATTTATTAACTGGAACAGCGAAATTGGTCAGCAGGCGACTCGGAGCGGGTTTTTGTTATGATATACCCGTGGCAGAAGAAAAATACAATCACAAGCTGATTGAGCCGAAATGGCAAAAATACTGGGCTGACAACCAGATTTTTAAGGCGATTGATGGGGACAAAAAAGCGAAGTATTACGCTTTGGATATGTTTGCCTATCCGTCAGGAGACGGATTGCACACAGGACATCCTAGAAGTTATACGGCAACGGATATTTTTGCCAGATACTTTCGGATGAAGGGATACAATGTGATGCGACCGATTGGGTGGGATGCCTTTGGACTTCCAGCGGAAAACTATGCTATCAAAAAAGGAGTACGCCCAAGTAAAACTACTGCGGAAAATATTGTGAACTTTACTCGGCAAGTAAAGTCATTTGGGTTTGCCTATGATTGGGACAGGGAGGTAAATACCGCTGACCCGTATTATTACAAATGGACTCAATGGGTTTTTAAAGTTTTGTATGACAACGGGCTGGCTTACCAAAAAGAAGCGTATGCGAACTGGTGTCCAAAAGACCAAACTGTACTTGCCAATGAGCAGGCGGTGAATGGTTGTTGCGATCGGTGTGGTACACAAGTGGAGCAGAAAAAACTGAAGCAGTGGTTTTTCAAGATTACTGATTTTGCCGAGGAGCTTTTGGCGGGACTGGATAAAATCGATTGGCCTGAATCCACAAAGACGGGGCAACGGAATTGGATTGGGCGTTCGGAGGGAGCGAGGATTCAATTTAAAATCAGCAAATCAGCAAATCAGCAAATTGAGGTGTTTACGACTAGGCCCGACACTTTGTTCGGGGCGACTTATTTAGTATTGGCGCCGGAGCATGAACTAATTCAGCATCTAGCATCTAGTATCCAGAATCTAGCGGAGGTGGAGGGCTACATTGAACAAGCTAGGCGTAAAAGTACATTAATTCGTCAGACCCAGAAAGATAAAAGCGGGGTCTGCATTAAGGGGTTGACGGCTATTAACCCGGCGACTAAAAAAGAAATTCCGATTTGGATAGCCGATTATGTTCTGACCGATTACGGTACGGGTGCGATTATGGCGGTGCCGGCACATGATGAGCGAGATTTTGATTTTGCTAAAGAGTTTAAATTGCCAGTGGTGCAAGTGATTAAGCAGGTTAGCGGGTTAGCAGGTAAGCAGGTAAGCGACAGTAGGGATGATGAGCAACCCTATACTGGTCACGGCGAATTGATGAATTCGGGTGAGTTTGATGGACAAGATTCTAAAATGGCTGGACCAAAGATGGCGAAAAAGTTTGGAGGGGAAATAGCTGTTCAATATAAATTGCACGATTGGTTGATTTCTCGTCAACGGTATTGGGGAGCTCCGATCCCAATTGTCTATAAGACAATTGGGATAATGTCCAATGTCCAATCTCCAATGTTCAATGAGGAAGTGATGTCGGTGGATGAAAGAGATTTGCCGGTTTTGTTGCCCGACGATGTTGATTTCAAACCAACGGGTGAATCGCCATTAGCTAAATCAAAAACTTTTCAGGCGGGGGTGGAAGAAAAATACGGCAAGGGTGCGCATAGGGAACTGGATACGATGGACACTTTTGTTTGTTCGTCGTGGTATTTTTTACGCTACTGCGACCCGCATAATAAGAAAGAGTTTGCGGGCAAGAAATCTTTGAAATATTGGATGCCGGTCGATTTGTATATCGGCGGGGCGGAGCACACCAATGGGCATTTGTTGTATGCAAGATTTATTACCAAAGTTTTACATAAGCTTGGTTATTTGGATTTTGATGAGCCATTTTTAAAATTGCGTCATCAGGGATTAGTGTTGGGGAGCGATGGTGAAAAAATGAGTAAATCCAGAGAGAATGTGATTAACCCTGATGATTTAATTGAAAAATATGGTGCCGATACAGTAAGGATGTATGAAATGTTTATGGGACCGTTTGATCAGTCCATTGCCTGGGATACCAACGGAGTGGTGGGGGTGCGGAAGTTTTTGGACCGAGTGTATCGGATTGTTAGTGAGCGGGCGGGCGGAAAAGGGAAGCAAAATGATAGTATTCACGGATTGATAAAAAAAGTGACCGAGGATATTGGAACGATGAAATTTAATACGGCGGTCAGTTCGTTTATGGAGTTTACAAATGAGGTCGCTAGGGACGATAGTAACAACTGGTTGATGGATTTTGTAAAACTTCTAAATCCATTTGCACCGCACTTGGCGGAAGAATTGTGGCAAGTGGTACTGAAACAGAAAGGGAGCGTAGCAAACGCCAAGTGGCCGGAGTTTGATGTGGCTAAAACTCAAGCAAAAATAGTTACCATTGCAGTGCAGGAAAAAGGAAAATTGCGTGGGACGGTGGAAGTGCCGGCCGGTACAGACGAAAAGGGAGTAAAGATGGAAGTTAATAAAAATGAAAAGTTGGCGGCGATTGCTGTTGCTAGCTCTAATCATATTTTTGTGAAGGATAGGATTATTAATTTTATTTAATCAGGATTCCGCTATCACTGATGTATGGCGGGATGACGAGGGAGATTATGGACGAATTACATCCAAACGCTAAAGATTCAATTTCTATTGAAGCGGAGTGGAAGAGGGTGGAGCAGTTGTTGGTATCTAAAGAAGATTCTGCTTGGGCAATGGCAGTGGTGGAATCATTTAAAATTTTTCATCAAGTTTTGGGGGAAGTTAGTTTCGGTGAAACGGTGGAAGAGCAAATTCGTAATGCAGGTGAACTATTTCGCGATGTTCGGGCAGTGCTAGCGGCCGAAAAGGTCTATCAGCATATTTGGGGGAAAATTGGGCACCGAGTAACTAAGAGCGATGCCAGCAAAGCCAGCGGAGCGTTTTTGCAGGCAATTTTGGATATGATTGGGAGGGACTGGGAGAGTCGGAGCTGGTTAGATAGATGGTTCTCGGGATTGAATTATTTTTGGGGAACTCATCCGCGGTTTTTGGCGGGGTTTTTGGCGGGAATATTTATTTTTGTTGTACTGGTTTGGTTTTTGGCAGAGACCGATCTAGGCAGATGGCTAACTGGACTAATAGTAGGGTTTGCCCATTTTGTGCTGGGTAGCTCAATTCTGCTGATAGCGTTGGGAGTAGCTCTGGTTGCTTCGGTGTTGCTGGGGATGACCTTTTGGGGTAGGCGTAGAGGGCGATAGTTACTTCTTGGGTTGTTTGGATTCAAATATTCAGGGCGCTTAGTTAAGGTGATAGAATTAGGGGTACCGTAATAATAACTTCTTGAGCTTAGGGAGGTGGGAAGTGAAGTTTGTGCATCTGCATTTGCACAGTCATTACAGCTTACTTGATGGTCTGACAAAAATACCAGATTTGGTAAAGCGAGTGGCTGAACAAGGAGGAGAGGCGGTTGCTTTGACCGACCACGGAGTTATGTATGGCGCCATTGAATTTTATAAAGAATGTAATGCGGCCGGCATCAAACCGATTGTCGGAAACGAAGTTTATGTGACGGCGGGGAAAATGGCAGATCGTGAAACCAATCGCGGTGAACGGAATTATTTTCATCTTACTCTGCTTGCTAAGGATTTGGAGGGATATCGAAATTTGATGAAGCTCACGACCGAAGCACATCTACGAGGGTTTTACTATAAGCCACGAGTAGATCATGAAACATTAGAAAAATATTCCGGAGGATTGGTGGCGATGTCAGGATGTTTGAAGGGGGAGATACCACAAGCGATTATTGCTAACAATTTGGATAAGGCCAAAACTTTGGCGTTGTGGCACAAAAGAGTATTTGGTGATGATTTTTATCTGGAACTGCAAAGCCATCCAAATATTCCGGAGCAACAGGTGGTGAATGATGCAATGATTGCGTTATCTCAAGAATTGAATATCCCCTTAGTTGCAACCACCGATTCTCATTATTTGGATATAGATGATGCGGAAGCGCAGGATGTTTTGCTATGTGTTCAGACGGCAACCCGATTGGCTGACACTAATCGTATGTCGATGATGAACGAACATTATCATGTAAGTGAGCCGGCAGAAATTATTGAGGCGTTTAAGCATGTTCCAGAAGCGATTGAAAATACGGTAAAAATTGCTGAAAAGTGTAATTTGGAAATTCCGATGGGCAAACTGGTGTTCCCGAACTTTGTTCCACCGGACGGGAAGACAATCGATGATTATTTTACCGAGCAAGTAGAAGCTGGTTTAAAGGTAAAGTTTGGCGACAGTGTTCCTGCTGATGTGCGCGAACGGATGGATTATGAAATATCGGTAATCGCCCAAATGGGATATAAGGGTTACATGCTGACGGTGGCTGATTTTGTGAATTGGGCAAAAGACCAAGGAATTGTGGTGGGGCCGGGAAGAGGGAGTGCGGCGGGTAGTATGGTTTCCTATATATTACGGATTACCGAAGTGAACCCGCTGGAACACGGATTATTATTTGAAAGATTTTTGAATCCGGAGCGGGTGTCGATGCCTGATATTGATTTGGATTTTGCTGATGATAGAAGGGCGGAAGTAATTGAGTATGTCAGACAAAAATACGGCAATGATAAAGTGGCGCAAATTGTCACTTTTGGAACAATGGCGTCACGGGCGGCAGTTCGGGATGTTGGGCGAGTTTTGGGAATGCCGTACAACGAAGTGGATAGAATTGCGAAGCTAATTCCGCCACCTCAACAAGGGAAATTTACATCATTGAAACAGCATGTTGAAAGTGTGCAGGAGTTGAAGGTTATCTATGAAGGAAGCGAGGTGGCAAAACGACTCTTGGATTTGTCGATGAAATTGGAAGGGACGATTCGGCACGCGTCAACTCACGCAGCGGGGGTGGTAATTGGGGATATGGATTTAACCAACTACACTCCGATTCAATATTCGCCCTCGGACGATAAAATTTTGGTGACCCAATATTCAATGTATCCGTTGGAATCTATCGGGCTTCTCAAAATGGACTTTTTGGGACTTAAAAACCTGACCATTATCAAAAATGCTTTACGAATTATTCGCAAAATTCATGGGCGGGAAATTGATTTGAGTAAGCTCCCGTTTGATGACAAAAAAACTTTCGTTCTACTTGCGGCAATTAATACCGCAGGTGTTTTTCAGTTAGAAGGTGACGGAATGCGTCGCTACTTAAAAGACTTGAAGCCGACCGTGTTCGGAGATATTGCCGCTATGATTGCACTTTACCGGCCGGGTCCGATTGAGCTGATCCCTGACTTTATTGCCAGAAAACACGGCCACAAGAAAATTGAGTATCTTCATCCCAAACTGGAACCAATCCTGAAGGACACCTACGGTATCGCGGTGTATCAGGAACAGGTATTACAGATTGCTCGGGATTTGTGTGGATTTACTTTGGGTGAGGCGGATGTTTTGCGGCGGGCGATTGGAAAAAAGAATGTAAAACTTCTTAATGAACAGAAGGAAAAATTTATTGCTGGAGGAATCGCTAATGGGGTTAGAGCGGATATCGCGGAACAGCTGTTTCATTTCGTTGAGCCGTTTGCTTTGTATGGTTTCAACCGCGCACATGCTGTTAGCTATGCGGTAATCTCTTACTGGACAGCATATCTGAAAGCACATTTCCCTAATGCGTTTATGGCGGCATTGATGACATCAGATCAGCAGGATTTGGAAAGAATTGCCAAAGACATTGCCGAGTGTGAGCATATGAAGATTCGGGTTTTGCCTCCGTCGGTAAATAAAAGTTTTACCGGTTTCGCTGTGGTCAAAGAAACGGGTGATATTGTTTTTGGGTTAAACGCTATTAAAAATGTGGGGCAAAAAGTATCCGACATGATAGTTGATGAACGGCAGAAAAACGGTGCGTATCAGGACTTGGCGGATTTTATAAAACGAGCGGGGCGTGAGGCAATTAATCGTAAGACGATGGAAAGTTTGATTCTTACTGGAGCGCTTGATGATTTTGGAGACAGAAAAACTTTATTTAATAATATTGATTCGATTTTGAATTTTTCCACAGAGCATCAGAGGCAAGCTAATTCAAACCAGATGGGGATGTTCGGGGTGGCGGAGAAGGCGGCTCGGCAAACAATTCAACTGACCCAGGCGGAGGAAGCAACTGATCAAGAAAAGTTGGCGTGGGAGAAAGAATATCTGGGGACATTTGTTTCTCGTCACCCGTTGAAGGAAATAATGCCGAGGTTGTCCGGCATAGTAAAGTCAACTACATCATTCTCTGGAGCGGATGATGGTCGAACTGCAAAAGTGGCAGGGATAGTGACGCGAGTTCAGAAAGTATTTACCAAGAACGGAGATGCGATGTTGTTTGTGACGCTGGAAGATTTGGGGGGAACGATTGAGGCAATAGTTTTTCCAAGAGTTTTGGATAATAACCGAAGTATTTGGGAGCGTGACAAAGTGATTTTGGTGTCGGGCAAAGTGACGGTCAAAGAGAAGACGGAAAATCAGGGAGAAAGTATTGTTGTTTTGACCGAACCTAAAATTTTAGTTAGCGAGGCGTATGAAGTAAATAACGCGTATTTGAAACAGTTGGAAGAAGCGGCAGCGATGACAAGGCGGGCAGAGAGTCCTGTGAAATTCATTCAGTCTGTCGTTCAAAGATTTGAATATACAGCCGACGGAATGCTGATAAAATTGCCAAAGACATTTACCAATACTCGCTTGGCAATGTTGAAACAGACACTAGAAAAATATCCGGGTGAGTTCAAAGTAATGCTGGAAGTTTTCAGTAATGGTCGGTGGCGGAAAGTCGCGACTAACACCCGAGCGGTAAAATCAGCTGACTTGGAAAGAGAGCTGAATCAAATTCTTAAATAAGCCTACGCTGTACTTTGAAAACTAAAGGAGGTGGCCGGTATGGCCAAGTTATTATCGTTGAAGTTGAGTGGTTTGGCCGTGTTGGCCGCCACTACTGTTTGGGCATCAGTTGTCCCAGACAATATCATTCAGAACAACA
The DNA here is from genome assembly GCA_964350005.1 of uncultured Candidatus Saccharibacteria bacterium. Lineage (GTDB taxonomy): Bacteria > Patescibacteriota > Kazan-3B-28 > Kazan-3B-28 > Kazan-3B-28 > JAKLDB01. The sequence continues at coordinate 13,958 of CAYGIK010000003.1, read as the reverse complement.
CAGTAGATAAGTTGCAGGCGATAGGGGCTCACGGTCGTTTCATGGAGTTGAGTGACGAAAAGCCCCTGAATGACCGTCACGCAGTAGTAATGGTACTGGGGATGAACGCTTCAAAGGACACTGACGGTCCGTCGGAGGCAGAATCAAAGACGATGACGGCTTTGTTTCTTGCGAACTGTCAGCTGCTTTATCGTGAACAAACTGGAAGAGAACTATATGCCGATACCAAGTGGTACGGCTACTGGTACAATTCTGGTTTTGCCGACCCCGAAGTTGCCAAATGGCTAGATGCAAAAATCGAGAATAATTCCGATTTAACGCAGGCTGGTCAAAAACTGTCGCTGGTTTGTCACAGTAAGGGTGGCAATGTTGCTTTCTGTTATTGGGTGCAGACTGATGGGCGAAAGGTGGACAGAGTAATTACTTTGGCCACACCGCATATTGGTAGCCCATTGGCGGATAAAGTAAAGGTAAAACAGGTGGTCTGGAAAGTATTTCCTTATTTGCATGATTTGTGGTGGAAGTTTCTAGAACCTCGTTTACCATCGGACACTGCGGGAACGGAATGGCTAAAACCGAATTCGAAATTGCAGACACTACATCGGGAGCATCCGTTAACTCGCGACTGGTTTCTTTTTGGCAGTACTATTCAACCTCTCGCTAAGGGTCTAATGTCGCGGAACATTGGAGTGGCACTGTTGGGAAGTTCAAAACTACCGTTTGGCGCTAATCAGGATAGACCGGTTTATACACTAGGAGCTCGTTTGATTGAAGAATGCGGGTGTAAACGCGGTAGTGACGGAATGGTTCCGCTTGAATCGGCGTGGTGTGCCGGGTTTGCCGGTGATGCCAATACGATAATGGTAGAGAATCATGATCATTCGGAAATGCTGCAGGGAAACGGCGGACTAGACTTGCATCGTAAGGTTCTGGAATGTTTATTGCCAGTAATTCTGCGGCATAATGACCCAAAGCTAAAATCATTTGATTGGTTTCTACCGGAAGTTCCGTTGATTGATATTCCCAAAGCTCAAACAGATGGGCTGAAGCAGGCTCGGCTGGTTTGGGTTGATGAGGATGGAAATATTTGGGTAGCAGATGATCAATTTGCGAATCCGCGCAAGCTGTATCTACCGGAAGGTAGATACTCTTGGCCACAGTGGATGGGAGACGGGATTATTGCAACTTGGTGGCACCAGGGGGGCAACGATATTGTCTTTATTTCTACTGATGGTAAGGTTGGTCAGCTGACCAACGGTGGGATAAGTTCCTTGGCGGCCGTAGGAAATGGGAAAATAGCTTTTCTTAGTAACGGAAATTTGGTGCTTCGGACAACTGGCGGGCTGGCGAAAGTGTTAGTAAAGGGGCCGTTGCTGGTGGAATATCCGCCCGTGTTTATGGGCAACAAGCTATACTTTGCTGTTGCCAATTCATTGGGTGGGGCTGACCTGCGATGGGTTAGCACGGAAGCCAGCGATTACCCGCTTGCTAAAACCAAGTTGGTGGAAAGCCAAGTGAACCATCCGATTAAAGTTGCGGATGATGTTCTGCTCGCTTTCAAAATCAGCGGTAACAACTCTGTTATCACAGTGATAACAGGCAAGTGGGGAGTTCTTCGGGCAACTCTGACCGCGGGGATGAAGGAGCTTAATAAGGCTCTAAGGGAAGGTCATATTCCGTTACCTACTTTGGTAGATATGGACAGTCAAGAGAAATGGCTGTATGTGGTTATCGGGAACGACATTAGGCAATTGGATCTGGCAGCTATTGCTCAGACTATCGCTAGTGGCGAAGACTCGATGACGCTCGATCAGATTGCCGTCTGGCGGGCAAGCGGAACGGAGTTTGATGCTAAGTGAACATTTAGGCCCCTGTTCAAGGATGAACAGGGGCCTTTCCATAAAAACCTTGCGCTGGAGGCGCTCTTTTGATAGGCTACTTAGGTTATGAATCTAATCGCTGAACCAATTTTGAAACTGTTCCGTAAGTCCGACGTCCCCAAGATTGAAGTGGGTGATGTGGTGCGGGTTCACCAAAAAATCCGCGAGGGCAACAAGGAAAGAATTCAGGTGTTTGAAGGAATCGTGATTGCAACCAATCACGGCAAAAGTGCAAACGCCAGTTTTACCGTACGGAAGATTGCTTCTGGAATTGGAGTGGAGAAAGTATTTTTGCTTCATTCTCCTAATGTTGTGAAAGTTGAATTCAAGCAAAGCTCCAATGCTAAAAGGTCTAAACTTTATTTCTTGCGGGCGCTGACTGGTAAGGCTTTGAAGCTGAAAGGCAGCACAACTAAAAAAGAAGCATGGGCGGAAGTATTGGGTCACGACGCTGAAGCTAAAACTGAAGCTACCGAAGAAGACATTGCTGAAGCGGTTAAGGCTGATGAAGAAAAGAAAGCGGCAGAAGCTCAAATTGAACCAGTTGGAGAAATCCCAAATATTGAATCCTCGGACGAGGGTATTAATCCTGCAAAGAGCGAGTCTTCGGTGGAGGTGAATAATGGAACAGAAGAGCAAAACTCGAGGGAAAAGCAAACAGTCACTGACAAGTCCGACGCTGGAGCTGGAGACGACACTGAAGGAAGCCGGAGTTAAGTTAGTTGCTGGAGTGGATGAAGCCGGTCGAGGCTCTTGGGCCGGACCGGTGGTTGCTGCTGCGGTGATTTTGCCGACTGATGTTTCTAAAGATACTGGTATCAATGATTCAAAACAGCTGACTCCCTCTCAACGAGATGGGTTGTTCTCTAAAATCCAGAAATTGGCAGTGGCAGTTGGTGTGGGGGTGGTTGAAGTAGATGAAGTTGATAAATTAGGAGTTGCGCAGGCGACCTATGTTGCGATGGCACAGGCGGTTGAGGGGTTGAAGAAAAAACCAGACTTTATTTTGGTGGATGGGTTCAAAGTTAATTTCATTTCCGCTCCCAGTAGCGGTATTATCGACGGAGACCAAAAGTCGGTATCTATTGCGGCGGCGTCAATTGTGGCAAAAGTGGTTCGGGACAGACTAATGGTAGAGCTACATCAAAAGTATCCACGATTTGGCTTCGCGATTCACAAAGGTTACGGTACAGCACTGCATCAAGAGCGAATTGCTAAGCACGGAATTTGTCCTGCACACCGAAAAAGCTTTGCGCCCGTTAAATTGATGATGCATCACAAATTAACGCAAGAAACTATTGGCCCCGCAGAGAAATTTAGAATCGCTTGATTTGATATGTCGTTGACTAAGGATGTTCTTTAGGGCTAGTTGTTTGGTCAAATACTCATGCATGACGACATTTCATCAAGCAAATAGACATATCTTCTAAATTCTTCTACGGGGTGGCTAATCGTACAATTGGACAACTGGGGGAAGATAAAGCGACAGACTGGCTTGAGCGTAAAGGTTGGCGGTTGCTGGAACGAAATTATCGGTGCCGCTTTGGGGAAGCGGACATTGTTGCTTGGGATGGCAAGAAACTGCTGATGATTGAAGTGAAGACAAGAGGGAGTGTCAGATTTGGTTCACCGGCGGAGGTGATAACCAGAAAGAAGTTGAAACGGATGCAATTAGTAGCGGAGAATTTTCGAAAAGAAAAGGGACCACGGGCACCAGTTGGCTTGGGGGTAGTGACGATTTTAGGCGAAGGGGAGCCAGAGTTAATTACCGAGATTGAAGCGATTGACTAGAGAAAAGCAAAAGAGTATAGTCCAGATGTTGTTAGTAGCAGGTTTGATACTCAAGCCTGCTGGTTTATGATGAGTATAGAAATAATAGAAGATGGTAGCCCCTCGGTAGATTCAGGATGCCATCGATAAAGGGAATAGGAATTTTATGGCATCTGAATTTATGGCAGCGATCATGCAGATCGCGGAAGAAAAAGGGATTTCTAAAGAAGCTGTCTTGGAGACAGTGGAGGCGGCATTGGCTGCGGCTTACCGTAAAGATTTTGGTCAAAGGGAACAGCTGGTGGTTGCGCAAATGGACCCAAAATCCGAGAAGGCTCGGCTGTTTATAGTACACAAAATTGTGGAAGAAGTAGAAGATCCTCTAAAGGAAATTTCTTTGAAGGATGCTAAGAAGGCTGATAAAAAAGCAGAAATTGGTGGTGAGATTCGTGAGGAAGTTTTTCCTCCGGCGGAATACGGACGGGTAGCGGCGCAGACTGCCAAACAGGTAATTTTGCAAAGACTTCGTGAAGCTGAACGGACAATGATTTTCCAAGAATATAAAGAAAAGGAAGGTCAGCTGATTAACGGTACGATTCAACGGGTGGAGGGAAATGTGGTGATGGTAGATATCGGAAAATCGACTGGTATTTTGTTCCCATCTGAACAATCACGAACAGATCGTTACTATTCCGGTCAGCGGATGAAATTTTACATTGTAAAAGTTGATGATTCAGGTAAAGAGCCACAAGTGTTGTTATCTCGTTCTCATCCGCAAATGATTGCGAAGTTGTTTGAAATGGAAGTTCCTGAAATTGCCGGAGGAACGGTAGAGGTTAAGGGTGTTGCCAGAGAAGCCGGTGTGCGTTCAAAGGTTGCGGTGCATTCGTTGCAGGAAGCGGTTGACCCGGTTGGTTCATTAGTCGGTCGCAGAGGAGTTCGGGTACAGGCAGTTATGGCTGAAATCGGCGAAGAAAAAATTGATATCGTTTTGTGGAGCGAAGATATTAAACAATACATCATCAATGCATTATCTCCCGCCAAGATAAAAGAAGTTATTTTGGACGAGGGAAATCACTCTGCTTTGATTAAAGTAGAAGAAGATCAATTATCACTAGCGATTGGTAAGGCGGGTCAAAATGTGAGACTGGCTAGCAAACTAGCTGGTTGGCAGATTGAAGTGGAGAAGGGTAGTCATGCAATGGGTCGCTTTGAAAAGGCAAACACAGGAGTGGAAGAAACGGCTGATGAAAATTCCTTCGATGTTGAAGTTATAGGGGATCAGGTGCGAGCAGAAGAGGAGGAAGAGAAATTGGCGGAAGAAGTGGTAGAGAAATCAATAGAAAAATCTGCCGAGAAACCTCCTGAAACGCCGGAAGCTTAACTAATAAAGGGGGTAGAAAATGGACAATTATTTTCTAGACAAATTCACGACCAACGCCAAGAAGGTGTTAACCAACGCCCAAAAACTGGCTCGCGATTTGGGTGATGCTCATTTAGGAAGCGAGCATTTGCTTTTTGCAATGCTTAATGTCCATACTGGTTCGGCGTACGAGATTTTGAGTAGTTTGGGTGTTAGTGCCGAACGGGTGGAAATGATGATGGGGTTAGTACAGCGGGGAGTAGGCCAGCGAGTAGGGTTGACGGATAATGCCAAAAGACTGATTGAAGGATCAGTACTGGTTGCGGCACAGTACGGCAGTTTTTATATCGGGACCGAACACATACTATTCGCAATGGCACAAAATCGTGGAAGTCGTGCGTATGCGATTTTATTAGAATTGGGAGTTGATCCGGGAGTAGTAGCAACACAGGTTGCAGTTTTAATGGAATCCAATCGGGAGCGTGAACCACGGGTGCGAGTTGGGGCGACAGAAAATGGTGGTGACAGCAAAAGTACGACTCCAATCCTAGACCAATTTAGTGTGGATATTACGAAGATGGCTCGGGAGGACAAAATTGATCCGGTAATTGGTCGTGATCAGGAAATTGCCCGAGTGGTTCAAATATTAAATCGGCGGACAAAAAATAATCCTGTCCTTTTGGGTGAACCGGGTATTGGTAAAACGGCGATTGTGGAAGGATTAGCATTGATGGTAAAAGACGGTAATGTGCCGGAGAATTTGAAGACTAAAAGAATTATGGCAATCAATCCATCAGCGATGGTGGCAGGAACAAAATATCGCGGAGAATTTGAAGATAGGATTAATCAAATGGTGGATGAGGTGACAAAGGCAAAGGATGTTGTTTTATTTGTTGATGAACTTCATACATTGGTGGGTGCCGGAAGTGCGGAGGGCAGTCTGGATGCCGCTAATATATTGAAGCCGGCGCTTGCTCGCGGGGCTCTGCAGATGATTGGTGCGACCACTTTGGATGAATACCGTAAACATATTGAAAAAGACGCGGCTCTGGAACGGCGTTTTCAGCCGGTAATGGTAAGCGAGCCAACAGCAGATGACACTATCAAAATTATTAAAGGTGTTGGGCAGAATTACGAAAACTATCACAAAGTAAAAATTACTGATAAGGCAATTGAAGCGGCGGTGAATCTTTCTGTCCGCTATATCAACGACAGATTTTTGCCTGATAAAGCGATTGATTTGATTGATGAAGCGGCATCGGCGGTTAGAATTGCTGCTGGCATCAGTCAGCCCGAATTGGCAAATGCAGAAAAAGAAGAACTGGCCCAAGTGGTCGTGGAAAAAGAAGAAGCGATTGATAGACAAGATTTTGAAGGAGCGGCCAAATTACGGGCTACTGAAATGCGATTGAAGAAGAAAATTGAGGCGCTTTCAAAACAGCACAACAAAGGCAAAAAGACTGATTGGCCAAAAGTGGACGAAAAAGATATCGCCAAAGTTGTGTCGCAGTGGACTAATATTCCGGTAGGAAACTTGGCGGCAGATGAAATTGAGAGACTGCAGGATTTGGATAAAGTTTTAAAAAGTAGGCTTGTTGGGCAGGACGAAGCGGTGGAGGCGGTGGCATCAGCCATTAAGCGTTCTCGTGTGAATATCGGGAATCCCGATAGGCCGATGGGCTCATTCTTGTTTTTAGGTCCAACTGGTGTGGGAAAAACTGAATTGGCCAAGGTGTTAGCCGAAGAAGTTTTCAAGGATCGTGGTGCACTAATCAAGATTGATATGAGTGAATTTATGGAACGGCATACAGTTTCGAGATTGGTAGGTGCGCCTCCGGGATATGTTGGATATGACGAGGCGGGGAAGCTCACCGAAACAGTTCGGCGTAAGCCTTATTCGGTGGTATTGATGGACGAAATAGAAAAAGCTCATCCGGAAGTGATGAATATTTTACTACAGATATTGGAAGATGGTTCGTTGGCTGATGCCAAAGGAAGAAGAGTCAGCTTCAAGAATACGATTGTGATTTTGACCTCTAATGTCGGGACAGAAGCGCTTAATCGTCAAGCAGTGCTGGGTTTCAACCGTGGCGGGGATAATATGCAGGATTATGACAAAGTTAAAGAACAAGTTTTGGATGAGGTGAAAAAAAGATTTCGTCCCGAGCTTATAAATAGGTTCGATAAAATCGTTGTATTCAGACCGCTTGGGTCAGTAGAAATCGGGAAAATTGTCCAACTGCAACTGGATGATTTGATGAAGAGGTTAGACCGACAAAAAATTAAATTGGATGTAAGTTTGGCTGCTGAGCGTTGGTTGGCGGAACATGGATTCGAGCCGGAGCTGGGAGCGCGACCAGTTAGAAGACTGATTCAAACAATGATAGAAGACAAGTTGGCCGAGGGAATTTTGGCGAAACAGTTTACCAAGGGCTCGACGGTCAAAGTTGAGCAGGCGGATGACAGTCTGGTCTTAAATTCCGCTCGTTCGCGGACGCGGACTAAGTTGGCGGTTTAGTATTCATCTGGTTTTATAGGGATTTATCTCACAATTAGATTATGATTTGGCAGATTCTTATTGGTGCGCTACTGCTATTCCTCGTGGTTTATGTGGTAATAGCGAAGAAGATTACGATGATTCCTTCATCGGTATTTGTAATGACTCTTTTGGGGGTTATTGTGGGGCTTTCCGTCGGGACGCTAATTTCATTGCCCCTTTCTAAGATAGGCGGGATGTGGGGGGTGTGGTTACCTCTTTTGGTAAATATTTTTTCGGTGGCGATTACGACAACTTTCTTTTATAACCAGCGAGATAAAATTGGGGAATCGCTCAATCAGTTCTTTTCTCTGATGAATACACTGGTGAAGGAAACTAAAAAAATGCGGAGGGATGCTCCGGGGAGTTTGGCGGAGGGTGGTATTGTATTGGACACTAGTGTAATTATTGATGGGAGAATTGCTGATTTGGTGAAAACGGGATTTCTTTCGGGTCGGCTTATTTTGCCGAGGTTTGTTTTAGATGAACTGCAGTTGGTGGCGGATTCTGAAGAGGCATTGAGGCGCAACAAAGGACGACGAGGGTTGGAGGTTTTGGATGAGTTGCGGCATGAACGGAATGTTCGGTTGGAGGTGGTGGATGATGACTTCATTAGTGAACCGGATGTAGATTCGAAGATTATTCGGTTAAGCAAGAAGTATCATGCTCGGTTGATGACGGTAGATTACAATCTTAATCGGGTGGCGCGGATTCAGAATTTGATAGTTTTGAATATTAATGAGTTGAATAATGCGCTTCGGCCTGTTGTGTTGCCGGGGGAGGTGATGAAACTAAAGGTAATCCAGTCAGGTAAGGATGTCGGGCAGGGCGTAGGTTATTTAGATGATGGAACAATGGTAGTAGTTGAAGGGGGAGATAAGTATATTGGACAGGAAGCAGAGGTGGTAGTGACTCGGGTTTTTCAGACGGTGGCTGGCAAAATGATATTTACTATGCCTAAGGATAAATATCAAGAACGCCGTAGGGTAATCTAGTCTTTCTTTTTGTCATCCTGAGCGTAGTCGAAGGATCTAAATTATTTTCTATGCCGACTCCGTCGGCGGAAGTGAACGCAGGCTGGCGTTCAATCCAGCGGCACTTTTTGCTTGTCCAAAAAGTGCCTCAAAAAAGACACCCCACTCACAAATTCATTTTCCAATAGAGCAAAATATGACCTTTCTGGACTATACGCTATACTCCCCATCTCCAGTTGTTCCAACTGGGGATGGGTCAAACAACGCTATCCATACCGGTCAATTTTGCTATTGGAAATATGAATTTGCTCGATGGGATTGTAAAAGGAGATATCCTCCTATGGCGGGGAATAAAAGTGAGGCAACTTGACGGGAGTTGGGTTTTGTGGTATAATGAACAATAAAACTAAAATAAAAACGGCTTGAATAAAATCAGCTTCAATAAGCATAAATTGTTTCAATGGCTGGAGCGAGAGCTGTGTGCCGTTTTGGCGATTCTAATAGTGGCGACGGGTGTTGCATTGACGCGAGCAGGAACTACTAGTGAAGTTTTAATGACACTGAGCATTTTGCCAGCTGCGGGTACTATTCAGGTGAATTCTCCTAATGGTGGAGAAAGTTGGCAGATTGGGACTAGTCAGACAATTGAGTGGTTAGTGGGGGCAGGTATAACTGATGTAAAGATAGAACTCCAGCGGACTACAGGTGGGACTTGGGAAACGATTGCTGAAACGGTGACAGCGAGTGATGGGAGTCATTCATGGACAGTGACTGGTTCGGCAACTACTACTGCGATTATTAAAATTAGCGACACAACCAATCCATTAATTACGGATGTGAGTAATGGAGTTTTTGCAATTACTGAAGCAGTTGTTCCACCTCCCATAACTCCTCCGACTTCAGGTGGAGGTGGCGGGGTGACGGTGCGTTCACCTTTTATAGGCAATGTACATCCGAATTCGTTTATAAATACGACTGATGTGATTCTGGATGTGACGGGAACGAACTTTGAGTACAACACAATCTTTAAATTAGGAACTTCGGATTTACGAATGTTGTGGAGTGGTAATACTTCTCATATTCGATTAAAAGTGCCAAAAGGTTTCAAACCTGGCAAGTATGTTTTAGCGGTTTACAACAGTAACGGCACATTGGCGACTTGGAATAAACAGATTGAAGTGAAGGGGATGTATTATAATGCGATTTTATTGAATCAATCTAGTCACAGGATTGAGTTGGTTGCTGGTCAAACTGCGGAGGTTTGGACGGATTTTGTAAATACAGGAACCGAGTCGTGGCTGACTTATACTCGCAACACTACTCGGCTGGGGACTGCTCAAAAACGGGACAGACGAAGTGTGTTTTGGCGAAGTAGCTGGGTATTGCTTAACCGTCCGGCAAATGTCCAGAAAGTGGGGTTGAAGGGACGGCAAATTATCGAACCCGGAGAAACGGGCAGATTTACTTTTAAAGTGAAGGCTCCGAGTAAAGCGGGTAATTATGTTGAATATTTCTCGCCAGTCGCAGAATATATTCAGTGGATGGACGCAACAGTATCATGGGAAATTGTTGTTACGGCTAAGCCGTCAATTCCTACTGTCAGTAAACCGGTAATCAGCCAGCCTAGTTTTAGCTGGCCGAGTTTGAGTCTGCCAGAAAGCCCAACGGAATTTTATGATCGAACTGAACAATTATTGCGAAGTATCGGAGACTTATTTAATCAGTTATTGAGTGGATTTAAGAATTTGTGGTGTAGATAACGAAAAATCTTCAGCTTTATAAATTTTTATAGAAGATGGAATCAAAAACAGTACCTCCGATGAAAGATGCTATACATTGAAGCGGAAGAGGAGGACATCGCCATCTTTGACGATGTATTCTTTCCCTTCGCTTCTAACTTTGCCTGCCTGTTTGGCGCCAGTCCAGCCACTGTTATTTACGAAGTCATCATATGCGACAGTTTCCGCGCGGATGAATCCTTTGGTGAAATCGGTGTGAATTGCTCCGGCGGCAATTGGGGCAGTGTCGCCATTGTGAATTGTCCAACCGCGGGTTTCTTTCTCACCAGCGGTTAGGAAGGTGATGAGGCCGAGAAGTTTGTAGCCAGCTCGGATTACTTTGTCTAACCCCGATTCTGTGATGCCAGCTTCGCGAAGATAGTCGGTGCGTTCATCAATGCTTAGTTCGGTCACTTCGGCTTCGGTCTTGGCATCAATGGCGATAATTTCGGCATTGTCTTTCAGCGCAAGTTCGCGAAGGGGGGCGAGGAGAGTGTCAGCATCTTTGATTTGAGCTCCATCAATGTTGGCGACATAAAGAATTGGTTTGGCGGAAATAAGCTGAAGTTCTTTGAGCCAAGTTGGTTCATCTCCAGTAAGTGTTAGTGAGCGAGCTGAAAAGCCATCGCCCAAATGTTTTTGTACTTTCAGGAAGAAATCAACCTTGGGTTGGAGTTTGGCATCACCGCGGGCGGCCTTCTCTTCTTTGGGGAGGCGTTTTTCAATATTCTGTAAGTCGGCCAAAATTAGCTCGGTGTTGATTATTTCAATATCGTCTTTTGGATTAATCCCGCCACTGACATGAGTGACATTGCTATCGGCGAAAAGTCGAACAACTTCGACAATGGCGTCTGTTTCTCTGACATGGGAAAGGAATTGATTGCCCAAACCTTCACCTTGGCTGGCGCCTCGCACAAGTCCTGCGATATCGACGAATTCAACGGTTGCGGGAACGATTTGGGCGGAGTGTTCGAGCTCGGCGAGTTTGGCAAGACGAGCGTCAGGAACGGGAACAATGCCGGTGTTCGGTTCAATCGTACAGAATGGGAAATTAGAAGCGGCCGCTTGGTTTGCGCCAAGCAGAGCATTGAAAAGTGTAGATTTGCCGACGTTGGGAAGACCAACGATGCCGAGTTTAAGAGACATAGAGAGTTAATAACCAATTACCAATAACCAATGACCAAAAGGAAAGATGCGATTTTTTTGGATGTTGTGATTTGGTTATTGGTTATTTGATGGAAGCTATTTTGCCCTTTCAAGGTAGCTTCCATCTCTGGTATCTACCAGAATTGTATCACCGGCGTTGATAAACATTGGAGCGCGGAGGTTCATGCCGGTTTCGATTGTGATATTTTTTTGCGGGTTGGTAGCGGTGTCGCCACGAACTGCCGGTTCAGCTTCAATCACTTTGAAAGGCATTTTTGCGGGCAGATTGATATTGATAGGCGAACCGTTGTAAAAAACCAAATCAACTTCTTGACCGTCTTTAATAAAACTGCTGGCAAAACCGATGATAGGTCCTCCGATATTGAATTGGTCAAAAGTTGTGCTGTCCATAAACACAAAGTCGGTATCTTGTCGGTAGAGGAATTGGGCTTTGCGGCGTTCGAGATTCACGGGGTTGAATTTTTCATCGCCGTGAAAAGTTCGTTCGATATTATTTCCGGTTAGCAAGTTCTTTAGAGTAGTTCGGAGTACAGCTCCTCCGCGTCCCATTTTGGAATGCTGGTATTTGACTACTTCATAAGGAGCTCCTTCGAGCTCGATGTTTACACCGGTTTTGAGGTCGTTTAGGGAGAGCATAGGAAGAAAATGAAAAATGAAGAATGTTAGTAGTCGCCTACGGCGACATTCTCTACTCACTACCAACTACTTGCTACAAACTATCTTTCGCTCATTACTCGTCGCAGACCATTCCATAGCTTTAGCATAGGATGGCGACTCATAACTCGTTACCCGTTTGTTTAATGCAGGGCGTAGGGAAGCAATGCCATGTAGCGGGCGCGCTTGATGGCTTGGGCCATATCACGCTGTTGTTTGGCAGTAAGGCCAGAGCGACGGCGGGGTTCGATTTTGACATAGCGGGTGATGTATCGACGCAGAAGTCGGATATTTTTATAATCGATGTAATTTAGCTCGTCACTTCCTACATTGTAGTTTCGTGGAGTCAGTGTGGTGACTCGACGACGACTGACGCTGGTAGTAGATTTTTTTGAGAATGCCATAAGTTAATAGAAAATATAAAATATAAAATGAAAAATGTAGGAGTATCGTTATTGGTATTTTATTTGCTGATTTTTTATTTGATATTTGGTATTGGTCTAAAAGGGGATATCTTCGATATTGATTTCATCGCTGGCGGTGCTCAAAGGATCGGAGGCAACAGCGGCGGGTTGTTCAGTTTTTTCGGAAGCGCTGTTTTGAAGCGGTGCGACTTCACTGGCAGGAGCGCGGTCAAGCAAAATTAGGTCAGAGGCAATTACTTCGGTTTTATAGCGCTTAATACCATCTTGTTCCCAACTGCGAGTTTGGAAGCGACCTTCAACATATGTCCGACGGCCTTTGCGGTAGATTTGGCCAACAATTTCAGCGAGTTTGCCCCAAGCCACAATATCCATATATTCGACAGCGTCTTGGCGATTGCCTTGGGCATCATTCCAAGAACGGTTTGTGGCGACAGCGAATGAAGCGACAGTTTGTCCGCTTGGGATGGTGCGAACTTCTGGGTCGCGGGTCAGGTTCCCAATGAGCATTACTTTGTTTAGGTCACGCATAAGTTAGTTGATTAGTTGACTAGTATATTAGTTGATTAGTGAAACAATTTTTATTTACTAGGTCACTAGGTAACTAGATTACTTGTCTTTTACTCCTCCTCTAATAGTTTACTAAGCTTCTCTTCCAATTCTTTCATTCGAGTGGCTTCGTCCTTTTCGGATGGCTTGGGTGTTTCTGCGACTGGAGTTGTCGATTTAGTGCGTGTGCGAGGAGCTGGCGTCCGTCTTTCGGTGGAAGTGGTTGGGCGAGAAGGAGTACGCTCGCTTAGAGGAGCTTCTTTGAATGGATCAACGCGTTTCATTGTTTCTGGAGTGATACCTTCCTTTTCCAAAGAAAGAGCGAGGTGGCGAATTATTTCCGGCATCAGTTTGATGTCGTGAGTCAGTTCGGCAAACCCCACGGTTGGGTATGAAAAGACAAGCGCGGCGTAAAAGCCAAACTCGAACTTGCCAATAGGGTAGGCGAGGCGCTGTTTGCCCCACATATCGGTGGAAAAGATGCGACCGCCTTTTTGGGCAATCTGATTCTGCAGTTTAGCGATTGTCTTTTGGATATCCATCTCCTGTGTCTCTGGAGAGATGAGGAGAGCGACCTCGTAATTGCTAAAGGTGATTTCTTCAGTTGTAGCCATGGGATAAGAATTAATAATTAATAATGAAAAATGAAGGGTGGAGAATGAAAAATTAAAAATGCGGATATAGGGAAGAGGCCTTATCTATGGGTTTCCCCGCTGGAAGCACCAGCTGGGAGAGAAGGGTTAAGAGATATATACGAATACAAAGGGAGTATAGGAGGTTCTGACGGATTGGTCAAGCTTATTTTCAATTTTGGCGGTGTTTTTTGATTGATGTTCGAACTTTCTTTGAGCAAAACCCCCAATAA
>CAYGIK010000002.1:26906-40243 GCA_964350005.1 uncultured Candidatus Saccharibacteria bacterium | reverse complement strand
GCCCACCAGTCTTCGCTACCTTTGGTAGCTACGCCTGGCTTACGCCAAAAAGATAGAAAAGCGAAGACTGCCCTGCGAAGCTCTGCATAGCTTTTAAGCGACGCATGGACATAGCTCGTAGAGCGAAGCACGGGCACGCCAAATAACAATTACCGAAAGAGGCGTTGGTATCTCAATTTTTCTGATATGCGGATGTAAGTATAAGAGGCATAACATGTTATGCTGGTTATGGATATATCTTTGTTATTTAATGTCGTTGGGATGGTCGTGTTGGGGTATATAAGGTTTAAGAAAAAATTATGCTCTGGACAATCGCAATCATCCTATTCATCCTTTGGCTTCTCGGATTCAGTTTCAAATTCGGAGGGAATCTAATTCATGTTCTCCTCGTCATCGCCCTCATTCTGATTATTGTTAAGCTTCTGTCATAGGTGGAAGAACTGACCCATCGTGGGGTACAATGGGTCTATGGCACTTCCGCATCAAACTAGGAGATATGGTTATCGGGTCAAGAAGCGTTTTCGCGAAGACCCGTTTTCAGTTATCGTTTTATACGCCCTATTTTTCTCGCTGATTTTTCTTATCTTTGCTTTTCGTGGACTTATCGCCACGATTTTTATCAAACCGCTTGGGATTATTAATCCAGCTCTGAACGGTTCGCCGACTGCATCAAATACAACTGTCGATAACACAGCGACCAATACAACCACCGATGACACGGGCAGTTTCACTTTGAAGAGTACTGATAAGTACACAGTCAAAACCGGAGATACGCTTTATAGCATTGCAAGTGCGCTGAATATTGAATGGAAAGATTTGGCAAATGCGAATAACATTCCAGCTCCCTATGATTTGACTGTAGGTCAGGAACTGAATCTGCCGTGAAATATCTCATTGGTCTAATTGGAGTTTTATTAATAGTTGCTGGTTTTATTATCGGCACGGGTTTTTATTTATCCCCGCAGGATAAACTTGTTAAAACTGACGCTATTGTTGTGATTAGCGGGGGAGAAACTGATTTACGGGTCAAAGAAGGAGTAAAACTCTTTCAGGAAAGCTGGGCTCCTCTTATTATTATGTCTGGTGCTGCTCGAGATGCGGGGGAATCAAACGCCGAAGCAATGAAGCGGTTGGCAGTAAAAATTGGCGTTCCTGCCGATAAAATTTTGGTGGAAAAAGAGTCTCGCAATACTTTTGACAACGCTAAGTTTACTCGTGATTTGTTAGATGATAACAACATTCAATCTATTATTTTGGTCACTTCTCCCTATCATCAACGGCGTGCTTCACTTACTTTCAATCGTTATTTGGGGGACTCAGCAAAGATAGTTAACCACTCCGCGGCTGATTCAGCTTGGCGCAAAAATGGCTGGTGGAACAATGTTTGGGCAAGAAAGATTACTCTAAGCGAACTGCAGAAAATTATGTACCTGTCAGTTTTCTTGAAGGGAAGCTAGAAAACGAGTATACTGGAAGCCAGAGAATAGAGGTTAGCAATCTAACCAATCTAACCAACAAAGGATTAGTGACAAGCGATAAGTGATAGGTGATAAGTTAAGGTAGCCCCTCGGTTCCTCGGGATGACAAAATATTTATAAGATTCTGGACAAGCTTGCCCACCGGACAGGCAGGCCAGAATGACCCTCCTTCACTCCGCTACGGACGGGCAGGCGGGGGAAAATGGATTCCCGCCTTCCTCCTACGCTTCGCTACGGACGGACAGGTCGCGGGAATGACAGAAAAAAGCGACGAAGGAGCTACCAGAATTTTTCATTCTTCATTCTTAATTATTTAATAAAGGAGGAAATATGTGGTTGTGGATATTATGGATTGCCATCTTTGGACTAATCGGTTGGCTGATTGGTATGTTCAACGGATTAGTAGTTCTAAAAAACCGAGTTAATGAAGCCGAAAGTGATATTGATGTTCAGCTGAAGCGTCGGCATGATTTAATTCCAAATTTAGTAAATACGGTTCAGGGCTATGCCACACACGAACGTGAATTGTTGGAAAAAGTGACTCAAGCTCGGAGCAACGCAATAGCGGCGGGCGACAATGATTTGGCGCAAAAGGCAGAAGCGGAAAATATGTTAACCTCTACTTTAAAAAGTTTGTTTGCGGTGGCGGAAAATTATCCCGACTTGAAAGCCAATCAGAACTTCTTAGCTTTGCAGGAAGAATTGTCTGACACCGAGAATAAAATTATGTCATCGCGTCGGTTCTACAATACCAATGTGCGCGATTACAACACGCGTCGCGAAATATTTCCAACTCGCTTCTTCACCAATATGTTCAATTTTGGACGACGGGAGCAGTTTGAACTGGAGGACATTAAAGAACGCGAGCTACCCGAAGTAAAATTCTAGCGAATTGGCTGGTTAATAGGTAAGTTTAGAATCCTATGTACAAAGCTATAGCTGCCAACCAATCCCGAACCATATTTCTGATGGCAATATTTTTTGTCCTCGTGGTTGGTATTGGTTGGATTTTGTCTTACATTTACAAAGACTCCAGCATGTTATGGATTGCTATAATTATTAGTGTAGTGATGAGTTGGATAAGCTATTTCCAAAGCGACAAAATAGCATTAGCCAGTGTCAGAGCACGACAGGTAAGTCTTAATGATTTATCAGAACGGAAGGTTCAGAATATGGTAGAAAACCTAAGTATTACTGCCGGAATTCCAACACCGAAAGTTTATATTATTGAAGATGCATCAATGAATGCGTTTGCAACTGGTCGCAATCCGAAACACGCGAGTATCGCTCTGACAAGGGGAATCGTTGAAACACTAGACAAAGCGGAATTGGAAGGTGTAATCGCACACGAACTATCACATGTAAAAAATTATGATATTTTACTTGCAACAGTTGTGATTACTTTAGTTGGCGCAATTACTTTATTAGCGGATTGGTTCACTCGCGCGCGATTATTCGGCAATAGTAACCGCAATGAAGGAAGTAATGTTCTGGCGATAGTGGGATTGGCACTAATTGTTTTATCACCGATTTTCGTTACATTATTGCAACTGGCAGTTTCTCGCAAACGAGAACTGCTTGCTGACGCTTCTGGCGCGATGCTAACACGTTATCCGGAAGGGTTAGCTCAAGCTTTGGAAAAACTGGCTACTAATCCGAAAACTTTGCGTGGTGCCAATAGAGCTACCGCTCATTTATTTATTGTTAGCCCGTTTTCTAAAAAAGTCGGCGCAAACATTGCTAACCTTTGGTCTACCCATCCGCCAATCGAACAAAGGATAAAATTATTAAGAAATATGGGGGCATAATTTATGAAAATGTATCAAATAGCTTTGGTCTTTGTAATTGCCCTAGTGGGACTAACTGGGGCAAGTTGTAGTAGGCCTGTGACCGAAACCAAAACGACTATTCCTCAAGCGGTAATTACTACTGGCATCAAATACACCAATCAGCCGGAAAATAACCTTGAGCAGGTTGGGGGTAGTAGTTCAGTCATTTATTTGGCCGTCGAAGTGAATTATCCGACCAGTAATACCGAAGTGCGAGTGGTCTGGCGAAAAATGCCCAATCAGGTCATTGCGACCGAAACTTTTACTGGTAAGCGTACAAATACCCGTAATCAGCTAGATTTTGACTATCGTCTCGCTTCCAGTTGGCTAAGCTCCCGAGTTGAACGACCGAGCCTTAGTTGGCCGATGGGGGAGTATAAGACGGAAGTATATCTGGACGGTGGTCTCGCCAAAACAGTATTTTTTAGTATTGTGAGTGACGCAGAGGCGGAAAAGCAACGAGTACGGGGGGTAGTAAACTCCCTCACCTTGGGTGACACATTGACCGACGATAACCGACTGGCCAATACGAAGACTACTTTTTCAAGAAATACCCCCGTCATCTATATTCAGACGAAAATTTCTGGTGCTACCGCTGGGACCAATCTGGAAGTTGCAGTTCGACATGTAAAAACCGATTTGGCGGTAAACACCTTCTCTGCAGTTGTAGCAGGAGATGACACTCTGATTTTCTCCCTAGACAGAAATCAAGTTGGTCGTCTCTGGAGTGACAAATTATGGCCGGTAGGAAGCTTTGAGGTGACAGCCAAAATCAACCAAGCGACGGCTCGGACAACTAATTTCGTAATCCAGAACTAAAAAGAACTAAAAAAAGGGTTGCGTCCCTCCCAATGTCTCGCTTATAATACAAACACCCGAGAGAGGTATTGACGATAGCCCGAGTTTTAGTTATGGTTTGGCTATTCGTACAAACATTAAAAGCTGGTTCTATTCATAACTTTTTGAGCAACTCTCTATTCAAAGAGCAGGTATTTTTATGGCAAAAAATTCCCTAGACCAGAATGTTTTAATTACTGAAAACCACAATTACGAAGATAGGTGGTATACGGACAAGAAAAAAGTCCCAGCGCTCCCCGAGCTAAACAATCTGCAAAGTCGTTCTTACGAGTACTTCGTGCGCGAAGGACTAAAGGAACTTTTTGCGGAAATTAGTCCCATTGAGGACTTGACGGGGAAAAATCTGGAGCTTCATTTTGTTGACTACTATTTTGAAGAACCAAAATACACCCAATCTCAAGCTCGCGAGCGTTATGCAACATTCGAATCGAGCCTACGGGTGAAATTACGATTGGTAAATAAAAATACTGGTGAAATAAAAGAACAAGAAGTTTTTCTTGGCGATATTCCCGTAATGTCCAATTCGGGAACTTTTATTATCAACGGTGTTGAACGCGTAATTGTTTCACAACTTGTGCGTTCGTCCGGTGTATTGCTTACTCGCGAAGATGGTCTAGAAAATGGCCAGTATGGCGCAAAAATCATTCCAGAGCGAGGTGCTTGGCTAGAAATTGAAACTAACGGCAAGGGTGTTATTTCGGTAAAGATAGATCGCAAACGCAAAACATTTATTACTACATTGCTTCGTGCATTTGGAATTAGCAGTGATGCCGAATTGATTGAATTGTTTGCCGATGTGGATGACAACCCAAAGATGGGATTTCTCAAAAACACTATCGACAAAGATCCAACCAAATCTACCGACCAAGCATTACTCGAAGTTTATAAAAAAATTCGGCCGGGCGACCTTGCTACTGTTGATAACGCTCGTACTTTATTTGTAAATACTTTCCAAAACTTTCGCCGTTACGACTTGGGCGCAGTCGGTCGTTATAAATTGAACAAAAGATTAAAAATTGAACGACCAAACAAACCAGAATTTCGAGTACTGACCAAAGAAGATTTGATTGCCATTACCCGCGAAATCATCAGACTAAATAACAATGGTGGTTTGGAGGATGATGTTGATCATTTGAAAAATCGCCGTGTGAAAGCGGTTGGTGAATTGATGCAGGCAAAATTCCGCACGGGACTTCTTCGTGTTGAACGCATTGTGAAAGACAGAATGAGCGTTTCGGATATTAATACTTTGACTCCTGCTCAACTTATGAACGCTCGTCCAATTTCCGCGATTATGCAGGAATTCTTTGGTTCTTCGCAGTTGTCTCAGTTTATGGACCAAACGAATCCCCTAGCGGAGCTGGAACATAAACGAAGATTATCTGCTATGGGACCGGGTGGACTTTCTCGTGAACGCGCCGGTTTTGAAGTTCGTGATGTGCACACCAGCCACTATGGCCGTATTTGTCCAATTCAAACTCCTGAAGGTCAGAATATTGGTCTAGTCGGACATTTGGCCAGTTATGCACGAGTAAATGATTTTGGCTTTATCGAAACACCGTATCGCAAAATTATGTCAACGATTTCCAATGATGGAAAAAGCACGGTGGGCAAAACTTTATTCAAAGATTTACTCGATCCGAAAACTAAAAATATTATTGCGCCATCGGGAACAGTTGTGGACGAATCTTTGGCGCAAAAAATTTCTCGCGTTGAAGGACTGAAAGAAATCGAAGTTAAATCTTTTGTCACATCTCAAATTGAATATCTTGATGCCTATGCCGAAGAAGATTTGGTTATCGCGCAGGCGAATATTCCAACTAACGATCAAAATCAAGTTTTGAGCACACAAGTTGCCGCTCGGCAAGCCGGCGAACCAACAGTGGTCTCTATTGGTCGAGTGAGTTACATGGATGTATCGCCTAAGCAGATTTTGAGCGTCACTACATCACTGATTCCATTTGTTGAACATGATGACCCCAAACGCGCACTGATGGGTTCGAACATGCAACGCCAAGCCGTTCCCTTAGTTAGTCCTCAAGTTCCAATTGTCGGTACTGGTATGGAGGGTGATGCCGCTGTCGGTTCAAATTGGGTCATTACTGCGCCAGAAGATGGCACAATCAAATACGCCGACAGTACCCGCATTGAATTTATTCCCGAAGGCGGTCGTAAACCGATTGTTTATACTCTGACTAAATTTGTACGAAGCAATCACGAAACAAACCTTAACCAAGTTCCATTGGTAAATGTAGGCGACAAAGTTAAGAAAGGTCAGGCTTTGTGCGATGGTCCTGCAATCAAAAACGGTAAATTGGCGCTCGGTCGCAACTTAGTTGTGGCTTTTATGCCGTGGGCGGGTGCTAACTATCAGGACGCTATTATTTTGTCTGACCGCGCGGTAAAAGATGATGTATTTACTTCTATTCATATCAAACGCGAAGAAATTGATGTTCGTGATACGAAATTAGGACCAGAAATTACTACTCGCGATATTCCTAATGTTGGTGAAGAAGCTGTATCGGATTTGGATGAAGACGGAATTATTAGAATTGGTGCTCGTGTCACTTCCAATAATATTTTGGTCGGTAAAATTACCCCCAAAGGTGAAACTGAACTAACTGCAGAAGAAAGATTGTTGCGCGCTATCTTTGGTGAAAAAGTAAAAGATGTAAAAGACACTTCTTTGCGTATGCCTCACGGCGGTTACGGAAAAGTTATCGGTGTGCAGGTTTTTGACGCAAGCAAAGGAGACAAATTGGAAGTTGGCGTGTTGAAACGGATTTATGTGAACATTGCTCAAATGCGCAAAATTTCTGTTGGTGATAAATTGGCAGGTCGTCATGGTAACAAAGGAGTTATTTCCAAAATTGTTCCCAGCGAAGATATGCCTTGTTTGCCCGACGGTACGCCGGTAGATATTATTTTGAATCCTCTTGGTGTTATTTCCCGTATGAACTTGGGACAGACTTTGGAAACTCATTTGGGTTGGGCGGCGGGTACGCTTCAATTCAACGCAGTCAACCCAGTTTTTGAAGGCATTGACATTCAAGGAATCATCGAAGAAATGCGAAGTGGTAATCTGCCAGAAAACGGTAAAATCCAACTAACAGACGGACGCAGTGGTGAACCATTTGGTCAGCCCACTACCGTAGGTGTAATTTACATGTTAAAACTGGCGCACATGGTCGATGACAAAATCCACGCTCGTTCCATTGGTCCGTACGCGCTTGTCACTCAACAGCCTCTTGGAGGAAAAGCACAGCTTGGAGGTCAGCGGTTTGGCGAAATGGAAGTCTGGGCACTAGAAGGTTACGGCGCTGCTTATACATTGGAAGAAATGCTCACAATTAAGTCAGACGATGTTCAAGGACGCGCCCGTACCTATGAAGCAATTATCAAAGGCGAAACTATTCAAAAACCGCAAACTCCGGAAGCTTTCAATGTCATTGTTAAAGAACTGCAGGGATTAGGACTGAATGTGGAAGTAGTGCACAGCGAAGACGAATTAAAGCGTCCGATTGGTGAACTTCATGGTGAAATGGGTAAGAATCTGCCCAAGAGTAGCCGTAGAAAATAATTAAAAAATGAAGAATTAAGAATGAAAAATGGGGAATAAAAAATTAACAATGAAAAATATTATTGAAACATTCCCAGCTACTAAATCACCAATCAACTAAATCACTAGATAACTATTTTTATGATAAAAGAATCATCTTCATTAACCACTGACTTTCTCGCCGTCCGAATTGGCATTGCCTCCCCGGAACATATTTTGCAGTGGTCGCAAGGTGAGATTACTAAACCGGAAACTATCAACTATCGCACACTGCGTCCGGAGAAAGATGGTTTGTTTGACGAACGAATTTTTGGTCCCACCAAAGATTGGGAATGTTATTGCGGTAAATATAAGAAAATTCGCTACAAGGGAATTACCTGCGACAAATGCGGAGTTGAAGTAACGCGCGCTGCGGTTCGCCGTGAACGGATGGGACACATTCAGTTGGCCGCGCCAGTCAGCCACATTTGGTATTTGCGCGGAACCCCATCACGGCTCGGTCTTACTCTGAATGTTCCTGCAAGACGCCTTGAGCAGGTAATTTATTTTGCCGCTTATATTCTCACTAATATAGATGAAGATGCCAGAGGTCAGGCGCTCGGTCAGTTGGAACAAGAATACAAGACTCACACCACCCGTCTGAAGGCGGAACACAAGCAAAATCGTCTAAACGACGCGGAGCTTACTGATAGATTAGAAAAACTCAAAGCTGCGTATCAAACAGCAGTGACTGAAGTAAAAGATTTACGCTTGAAGCAAATTTTAACCGAACACGAATACCGCAATTTAGCGTTAAAGTATGGTCAGGTATTTAGGGCGGGAATCGGTGCTGAAGCGGTCTTCCAATTGGTGAAGGATATGAACATTGAAGACGAAATCAAAGAAATGCGTCTTCAACTTAAAGAAGCGGCCGGTCAGAAATACCGCCGTCTGCAAAAGCGTTTGCGTCTTCTTGAGGGTATGCTCAAAGCTAAACTCCACCCGTCTTGGATGTTTATTACCGTTTTGCCAGTTATCCCTCCAGATCTTCGGCCAATGGTGCAGTTGGATGGAGGTCGGTTTGCAACGAGTGACTTGAACGATTTGTATCGCCGAGTTATTAACCGCAACAACCGTCTGAAGAAATTAGTTGAAATTGGTGCGCCGGAAGTCATCACTCGCAACGAAAAAAGAATGCTACAAGAAGCAGTTGATGCTTTGTTTGATATTACTGCTCGCGAAACTTCCACTACCACCGCTACCAAGCGTCAACTGAAATCGTTGAGCGACATGCTGAAAGGAAAACAAGGCCGTTTCCGTCAGAACTTGCTTGGAAAACGTGTGGACTATTCTGGTCGTTCGGTAATTGTTGTTGGTCCAAACCTCGCGCTTGATGAATGCGGTGTGCCAAAATCAATTGCTTTGGAATTATTTAAACCATTTGTAATTTCCAAATTGATGGGCGATGGGATTGTTCACAATGTGAAAACTGCCGGCAAAATGGTGGAAAAAGAAACGACGGAAGTTTGGGATGCATTAGATTCTGTTATTGGCCACTACTATGTATTACTAAATCGTGCGCCGACTCTTCACCGCTTGGGTATTCAAGCGTTCAAGCCTATTTTGGTAGAAGGAAATGCAATTCAATTGCATCCACTGACCTGTACCGCTTTTAACGCTGATTTTGACGGCGACCAGATGGCAATTCACCTTCCACTTTCCGAACCCGCTCAAAAAGAAGCAGAAGAGATTATGCTTTCCACAAAGAATCTTCTGAAACCAGCCACAGGCGACCCAATTGTTTTGGCTGATCAGGATATGATTTTAGGTTGTTATTATCTAACTTTGAAAGAAGATGCAAAAGACAATGTGCGCAAAAAAGTTTTCACCGACATTGATGAAGCGTATTTAGCGTTGGCTCATGGTGCGATTAGTCTTCACACTCCAATTTTCGCACCCGCGAAAGGCGAGATAAAAGAAACCACCCTTGGTCGGTTAATTTTAAACGACGCTTTGCCTGAAGACTTTGAATACTTCAATGATATTGCTGACAAAAAATCGCTGAAAAAACTTGTTATCAATTGTTATAAAAATGAAACCCAGGAACGAACAGTCAAGTTGGTGAACTCTATCAAAGATTTAGGATTTAAATATGCGACTATTTCGGGTGCAACTTTCTCCGCCGCTGATTTGGAAATTCCAAACGAAAAAGAAAGTTTGGTGACGACTACTGATGCCAAAGTCGAAAATATTAAACAGCAATTCAAGGAAGGTCTAATTACCGCTGATGAACGGCGCCGTTTGGTTATCAATTTGTGGGGAAGAACCAAACAGGAAGTAGAGGCTTTATTGAAAACTCAAGTTAATGGTCGTCTTTTCAATCCGACCGCTATGATGATTAATTCTGGTGCCAGAGGTTCCTTGGAACAGTTTAACCAGATGGTTGGCATTGTCGGAACCAAAGTTAACGCCATCGGAAATATGATTGAACTTCCAGTCAAATCTAACTACAAGGAAGGACTAGAATCTTTGGAATATTTCTTGTCCACCCACGGTGCTCGCAAAGGTTTATCTGACACAGCTTTGCGTACTTCCGATGCTGGTTATTTAACTCGTCGGCTGGTGGATGTCTGTCAGGATGTGGTCGTCGCTCAATCAGACTGTGGCGCCACCCAAGGTTTTCGACTTTACCGTAACGCAGAAGACTTACTTATCGATCCGTTTGGCAAACGCTTGGACGGTCGCTACACAGCTGAAGACATCAAGGACAAAGATGGAAAAATTATTGTTCCTAACGGTGAATATATTACCGAAGACTTGGCAAAAGCGGTTGATGATTCTAGGATTGATTCAGTTGTGGTTCGCTCGCCAATTTGGTGCCAAGCTCCATGGGGAATTTGCCAAAAATGTTACGGCAAAGACCTTGCTCGCGGTCATTTAGTCGCCATCGGTGAAGCAGTTGGGATTATGGCCGCTCAAAGTATAGGTGAGCCGGGTACCCAGCTTACAATGAGAACTTTCCATACTGGTGGCGTGGCTTCCAGCGCTGACATTACTCAAGGTTTGCCACGAGTTGAAGAATTGTTTGAATCACGCACACCAAAAACAGAAGCGCTAATGGCTCCCGTCACAGGTGTTATCAGTGTGATGGAAGTGGGCAACAAAAAAATCTTGAGACTGGAAGGCGATGAAAATGCCATTGCTCATATTACTGTGCCAAAGGGTGCGGAAGTAAAAGTAGAAGACGGCGCTAAAGTAAAACGCAATGATGTTTTGTTAATAGCCAAAAACGAAGAAGTAAAATCGCCAAGTAACGGAACAATCAATCTTGAGGGTAACGCAATTTATCTAACCTACACCAAAAAACAAGCTTACGAATTCCAGCTGACAGCAAGAACATTCCTGCGCGTGAAAGACGGCGATATGGTTGAGCGTGGTCAGCAAATCACTGAAGGTCAGTTGAACTTGAAAGACTTAATGCAACTCAAGGGAGTTGAAGCTACTCAGCGCTACATTATTGATGAAATTCAGAAAATTTATAACTTGCAGGGACAGAATATCAGCGACAAACATATTGAAATTACTGTTCGCCAGATGTTTTCCAAAGTGCGTATTGAAAAAGAAGGGGATAGTGATTTGACGGTTGGAGAAATAATCGACAGACTCAAATTCAACGCTCTTGCAGTCGAATTGGTCGCCAAGGGCAAAACTCCGCCAATCGCTACCGAACTTTTGCTCGGTGTCACTAAAGCATCACTTAATACTGAAAGCTTCCTTTCTGCCGCATCCTTCCAGGAGACCACTCGTGTATTAGTAGATGCCGCAGTAGCAGGTAAGGTCGATTATCTAAGAGGACTGAAGGAAAATGTCATTGTCGGACGGCTGATCCCCGCCGGTACCGGTTTCCATCAATACCACAGCGAAGTCTCTAACCTGATTGACAAGACCGAGTAATATCAGATAGACTTCCCCATATGCCAACTGTTAACCAGTTAATAAAATCAGGTCGCAAGAAATCCGCTCACAAGAGCAAATCGCCCGCAATGATGCGGCGCTTTAACACGCTGAAAAATCGGCCGGTAAAATTGCCTAAGGGTTCACCTTTCAAAAGAGGTGTCTGTACTAAGGTGACTACTATTACTCCGAAAAAACCAAACTCCGCTTTGCGTAAAATTGCTCGTGTAAGACTGACTAACCGAATGGAAGTGACAGCGTATATCCCCGGCATTGGTCATAACTTGCAGGAACACTCTATCGTTATGATTCGTGGTGGAAGAGTAAAAGACCTTCCTGGTGTTCGTTATCATGTGGTGCGTGGCAAATTGGATACTGCCGGTGTAGCCAATCGCAAACAGGGTCGCAGTAAATATGGTGCTAAAAAAACTGAAGCAATAGGCAAGTAACAGCATCTAGGGGCTAGCGACTAGCATCTAGCGGCGCAAACATTACAACTTCTATAAATACTAAATAATTTCTAGATACCAGATACTAAATACTAGATACTAACTTATGGCTCGAGGAAAAACCAAATTTAATAATCTTCACGAACCCGACCGCAAATACGGCAATGTTATGATTGGCCGGTTTATTAATAAAGTAATGGTGAACGGCAAGAAAACTATTGCAGAAAGAGCAGTTTATACAGCGTTGGAAGCCGCCGCCAAAAAATTGGGTAAAGAACCCGTAGAAGTTTTTGATACAGCGATTCACAACATCGCTCCATCAGTTCAGTTGAAAGCTCGTCGTATGGGCGGTTCTAACTTGCAGGTTCCAACTGAAGTTAGCGCTGACCGTAGAATTGTTATCGCTTTGAAGTGGCTGGTGACGGTTGCTCGGGCTCGCAAAGGCAAACCAATTGCCGAAAAATTAACTCAAGAATTGATTGATGCTTACAACGGTACCGGTGATGCGATGAAGAAAAAAGAAGATACGCATCGCATGGCGGAAGCGAACCAAGCGTTCGCCCACTTTAGCAGGTTTTGACGATAGACGAATAGTAAAAGCAAAAAGTCGCGAGTAACGAGTCGCGAGTCGCGAGTAAAAAATAGTTTGTAGTAAGTAGTTGGTAGTGAGTAGATAATGTCGCCGTGGGCGACCACCAACATTCTTCATTTTTCATTTTTAATTCTTCATTCACATGAGTGAAAGACAATATTCACTAGCTCAAACCAGAAACATCGGCATTATTGCTCATATTGATGCCGGTAAAACCACCGTCAGCGAACGAATTCTTTTTTATACGGGAAAGACTTACAAAATTGGTGAAGTTCACGAAGGGGCTGCGGTTATGGACTGGATGGAACAGGAACAGGAACGCGGTATTACAATTACTTCTGCCGCTACTACTTGTTTTTGGAACGATTCCCGAATCAATATTATTGATACACCTGGACATGTAGACTTCACTGTTGAAGTAGAACGGTCACTGCGCGTACTAGATGGCGGTGTAGTGGTGTTTGACGGTGTCGCTGGCGTAGAACCACAATCCGAGACTGTTTGGCGTCAGGCGGACAAGTATCACGTCCCACGCATTTGTTTTGTGAACAAGATGGACCGCATGGGTGCGGACTTTTATTTTTGCTACAAAACTATTTTGGATAGATTGGGTGCAAATGCCGTTCCGATTCAGCTTCC
>CAYGIK010000002.1:0-26806 GCA_964350005.1 uncultured Candidatus Saccharibacteria bacterium | reverse complement strand
ACTGACCCATTTGTTGGAAAACTTATTTATTTCCGAGTTTATTCAGGAACTCTAAAGTCTGGTTCGTATGTGACTAACGCTACAAAGGGAACCAAAGAAAGAGTCAGCCGAATTTTGCGGATGCACAGTAATCACCGCGAAGAAGTGGACGAAATTTTTGCTGGTGAAATCGGCGCCATGGTGGGCTTAAAAGAAGTGACCACTGGTGACACACTTTGTGATGGAGACAAGCCGATTATTTTGGAATCAATCACCTTCCCCGAGCCAGTTATTTCTATTGCTGTTGAACCAAAATCAAAAGCCGACCAAGAAAAAATGGCTTTGGCTTTGGGTAAATTAGCCGAAGAAGATCCAACCTTCCGTGTGCACACGGATGCTGATTCTGGACAAACCATTATTGAAGGTATGGGTGAGCTTCATTTGGATATTATTGTTGACCGCATGAAGCGCGAATTCAAAGTTGAAGCCAATATCGGTAAACCGCAGGTGGCTTATCGCGAAACTATTACCCAAGAAGCCATCAATGAAACGAAATACATCAAACAAACTGGTGGCCGCGGGCAATACGGTCATGTGGTTATCAAGTTTGAGCCTCTTGAGACTGGCGGATTTGAATTTGTTAACAAAATTGTTGGTGGTGTTATTCCTCGCGAATACATTCCCGCAGTTCAAAAAGGTCTAGAATCTTCGCTTACTCGCGGTGTTATCGCCGGTTATCCAGTTGTGGATATTAAAGCCACTTTGATTGACGGTTCGTATCACGAAGTTGACTCCAACGAAATGGCATTCCAAATTGCAGGGAGTATGTGTTTGTCGGAAGGTGTTCGCAAAGGAAATCCTGTTGTGTTGGAACCTATTATGAAAGTAGAAGCTGTCACTCCTGAAGAATACGCCGGTGATGTGATGGGGGATTTGAACTCCAAGCGCGGACGCATTGAAGGAATGACGGATAGAGCTAACGCCAAAGTGATTCGGGCGCTGGTGCCGTTGGCCGAAATGTTTGGCTATGCCACCAACCTCCGCTCGATGTCCCAAGGCCGTGCTTCTTCCACAATGGAATTTGACCACTACGAGAAGGTGCCTGCCAACATTCAGGCTGAGTTGATCGCCAAAAAGGGCTAATTACTACGCCATCGCAGATCCTTCCGTAGCCCAAAGGTCATTCCGAAGCCTCGGCGGAGGATGATAGGCGAAGGAGGACAAAATATTCAAAATTTCAAGCACTCGCTTCAAAGGCGGGTGTTTTAGAATTTTATTGACTGGAGGCAGAATTTCTCCTAATCTTAGGGCATCAACCTTAGGAGGTGAACCTTCGGTGGTCTGATTGGCCTAGCTTGCTTCCTTATCTGGCTCCACTTGGGGAAACTGGCCTATCCAATTCACGGATTCTGGCACTACACTCTTCTTTTTATGTTCTGGGGCTATGCCTTCCTCAGTTGCGTGAAGGCGGGAGGCACCCTGATGGCCATTTTTACCCCCGATAGATACAATCAGAAGTATCTCGACAAACTCGCCAAATAGGAAAGACCCCTTATGGGGAGCACTTCGGTTGCTCCCCATTTTTATATCTGGAGCCCCTCCTGTGGGCGATTTTTCCAGAAAAAACCCTTGCTTTATTCTCTGAATTTAGGTATTTTCTAAAAGTATCTTTTTTACACCTATACTAATCTATAAGAAGTTTTTGAGAGGAATTTATGGCTGAAGCATTTAAACGCGATAAGGTTCACGTCAACGTCGGTACAATTGGTCATGTAGACCATGGTAAAACCACTCTAACTGCGGCTATCACTCAGGTGTTGGCTAGCAAAGGTTTGGCGACTGCCCGCAAGTTTGATGAAATTGATAACGCTCCTGAAGAAAAGGCGCGTGGTATTACTATTGCAACATCTCATCAGGAATATGAATCCGAAAAGCGTCACTACGCCCATGTTGACTGTCCGGGCCACGCTGACTACATAAAAAATATGATTACAGGTGCCGCTCAGATGGATGGTGCGATTTTGGTCGTTGCCGCTACTGACGGTCCAATGCCACAAACTCGTGAGCACATTTTACTTGCTCATCAGGTTGGTGTGCCTCATATTATTGTTTTCTTGAATAAGATCGATATGGTCGATGATCCGGAGCTAATTGATCTCGTCGAACAGGAAGTTCGTGACCTTTTGACCAAGCAGGGATATTCGGGTGATACGACTCCAATTATTCGTGGTTCGGCTCTAAAAGCTTTGGAAAATCCAACCGACGAAACAACTGCCAAGCCAATCATGGATTTGGTTAACGCTTTGGACACTTACATTCCTGATCCAGTTCGTGCTCTTGATAAGCCATTCTTGATGCCTGTTGAAGATGTCTTCTCCATCAAGGGACGCGGTACAGTTGCTACTGGTCGTGTTGAGCAGGGTATTGTCAAAGTGAACGAAGAAATTGAAATCATTGGTATCAAGGCAACCCAGAAGTCAGTTGTGACCGGCGTGGAAATGTTCCGCAAACTACTTGATCAAGGTCAGGCTGGTGACAATGTTGGTTTGCTTTTGCGCGGTGTTGAACGCGAACAAATTGAGCGTGGTCAAGTTATCGCCAAACCAGGAAGCATTACTCCACACACGGAATTCGAAGCCGAGATTTATGTCTTGAGCAAAGAAGAAGGCGGACGCCACACTCCATTTTCCAAAGGTTACAAGCCACAGTTTTACTTCCGCACAACGGATGTTACGGGCGAAGTAATCTTGAGTGAAGGCACCGAAATCGTAATGCCGGGTGATACCGCTAAAGTAAACATTGTACTGATTGCTCCGATTGCTATGGATGAAAGTCTGCGTTTTGCTATCCGTGAAGGTGGCAGAACAGTCGCTTCCGGTGTGGTTACCAAGATTGTTAAATAAAGACTAAATTAGGTCAGTTCCGACTTGCTGGGGCTGACCTAAACAAAAGAATTTCTTGCACACTCATTATGTCCAAAGCTCCTACACAATCAGGTTTGAAAAAAACCAAGGCGGATAGCGCGAAGCAGTCCGAGCAACGCAATGATAAACAGCGTATTCGTATTCGTCTCAAGGCCTATGACCATCGGATTCTTGATAGGTCAGCCAAACTAATTATCGAAACCGCCGAAAGAACTGGCGCAGTTGTTCTGGGACCAATCCCTCTGCCGACTGACAAGAAAATATATACTGTTTTGAAGTCTACTTTTGTTCATAAAGATTCTCGCGACCAATTCGAAATGAGAATTCATCGTCGGTTGATTGAAATTGTTGATCCGACCCCAAAGACTATCGACGCGCTCACCAACTTGAGTTTGCCGGCCGGTGTCAGCATTGATGTAAAAATGTAGAAGCTCTAGAGAAGAGAGACGAGAGTGTAGAGCCAATCTCTATTCTCTCATCTCTACTCTCTAGACTCTGTTTTATACTTCCGCGTCCCGTCTAATGGGACCAGAAGAAGGATTTATATGAAAGGATTGATTGCCAAAAAACTAATGATGGGCCAAAGCGTTGCCAAAGACGGCAAAGTTCAGGCCGTAACCATCTTGCAAGCCGTTCCCAATGTCATCAAGCAAATTAAAACGGCTGAAAAAGATGGCTATTTTGCGTTGCAATTGGCATCAATCAAAACACGAGCCAAAGACACTCGTCAAATGAAAGCGAAAGAATTTCGTTTTCCCGAAGGCGAATATAAAGTTGGCGACAGTATTAATGTGGATATTTTTACCATTGGCGACAAGGTAGAGGTGACGGGAGTGAGCAAAGGTAAAGGTTTTGCTGGTACAGTAAAACGACACAATTTTGCTTGCGGTCCAATGGGACATGGTCACGACCATCACCGTCAACCAGGTTCTCTTGGTCCTATGGGAATCGCTCGCGTTATTAAAGGCCGTCGCATGAGCGGACATATGGGTTCCACTCAAATTACAGTCAAAAATCTAGAAGTTGTAGCTTTGGATAAAGAAAATAATCTCATAGCAGTTTCCGGTAATATTCCGGGCGCGAATAAACAATTGGTCACTATTAAACATGATGGCACGCACAAGTAAAATAACTACCACCGAAACCGTCCCAACTATTGCCCCCGTTTGGCAGGCGATTTCTACTGATGAGATGAAAGATGTAGTTGTACATCCGCAAATTCTTCGTGAAGTAGCATTAGCCTTACAGGCAAACCAGCATCACTCTAATGCCAATACAAAACGGAGAGGTGAAGTTTCGGGCGGAGGTAAAAAACCATGGCGTCAAAAAGGCACTGGTCGTGCTAGAGTCGGTTCTATCAGAAGCCCCTTATGGAAAGGCGGTGGTATTACTTTTGGACCACTCAAATCCAAAAATTATCAACAGAAGTTGACCACTAACTTGCGTCGGCAAGCATTACTTGGTGCACTTCGTTTGAAAATCAAATTCGGTAAAGTTGGAATTGTAAATTTTGATATTAACACTACAAAAACTAAATTAGCAGTTCAACAGCTGTCAGATGCCATTGCTATTGCTCCCGCTCTAATCATCACTTCTATTTCTCCTCAAGCTCTACAGAATATTGCCGGAGTAAAAGTAATTGCTCCAAACCGATTGAGCGCTTTGGAGATTATGTCCGCTCGTCGAATTGTTTTTCTGAATGATGCTTACGCTGATTTAAAAAAGAAATTAGGAGTCTAGAATGGCTATTATCAAACGTCCAATTATTTCTGAAAAAAGCATCGCCCAAGGGACGGTGAATAAATATACTTTTTTAGTTATTCCAACCGCTAACAAATATCAAGTTGCCACGGCAGTGGAAGAATTATTTAAAGTAAAAGTCACCGATGTAAATATGATTAATTTGATTGGAAAATTAAAAAAATTCCGTCGGCAAACCGGAGCGCGAGCAGCTCGTCGCAAAGCGATAGTCACGCTAAAGAAGGGCGACAGAATTGCTCTATTTGAAGAGAATAAATAAATGAAATGCCCAATGACGAATGTCGAATGCCAAATGAGTGAAGTTCCGGCAAACCGGAACCACCAAAATTCTTAATTATTTTTATGGCAGTCAGAACACTAAAACCAGTCACTCCCGCTCAGCGCAAAATGCAGTACATCCTGTATAGGGAAGTGCTGACCAAAAATGCGACTCCTGTAAAAAGTCTGATGAAAGGACGCACCCGTACGGATGTCAGAAACAATCGGGGTGTGAAAACAATGACCGGACGCGGAGGTGGAGCCAAGCGCTCTTTCCGAACAGTTGACCTCAAACAACAGAAGTTTGAAATTCCGGCCACTGTTCAAAGCATTCAGTACGACCCAAATCGGACATCTTTTATTGCTCATATTATTTTTGCTGACGGAGCTCAATCATATATTTTGGCTCCCGAAGGACTCAAAGTGGGGGACAGAGTAGTTTCCGGTGCAAGCACCAAGGTCAAGCTCGGTAATCGTCTTCAGCTCAAGAATATTCCTGCTGGTACATTAATTCACAATGTTGAAATGGTGCCGGGACACGGCGGTCAAATCGCTCGTTCTGCAGGTTCATCCATTACCTTGATGGGCCTTGACGGTGGATTTGCATTGTTGAAAATGCCGTCAGGCGAAATTCGTCGGGTACCGGAAATTGGATTTGCCAGTATTGGAGTATTATCAAATCCTGACCATATGAATGTTAGAATTTCAAAAGCAGGTCGGACTCGTCACATGGGTCATCGTCCGACAACCAGAGGAAAAGCAAAGAACCCAGTTGATCACCCTCATGGTGGTGGCGAAGGAAACACTTCAATTGGTTTGAAGAAGCCAAAGACCCGTACCGGTCGTCCAGCTCTTGGTTACAAAACTCGCAACTCCAAGAAAATTAGCAACAAGTTTATTATTAAAGCTCGCCCTAAAAAGCGTAAAAAGTGATAGTTTTTAAAGGGGTACCCCGAAATGCTCTAGCAAAGCGAACATTTTGGGGAGAGGAGAAATCCTTGAACCCCAAAAGACAAGAAGCAAATGCGACTTGTCGTTAAAGTGAAAGGAATTCGACGATATGTCACGTTCAAGCAAAAAAGGTCCCTACATTGACGAACGCCTAATGAAAAAGGTGATGGTTGTCAAAGATACCAATAGTAAGGCAGTTATCAAAACTTGGTCACGCAGTTGTGCTGTCGCTCCTGAAATGATTGGATTGACCATTGGTGTTCACAACGGCAAAGAACACACTCAAGTTTATATTCAGGAAGGCATGATTGGTCACAAGCTGGGCGAATTTGCCCCAACTCGTAAGTTTAGAAGCCACGGCGGTAAGATGGCGAAAGAACAGGCCAAGTCTTCTTCACCCGCTTCCCCCGCTAAAGCTCCGGCCAAACCAGCGGGTAAAGGCGGTAAAAAAAGTGGTAAGAAGAAATAACAACGGCTTCGCCGTAATAACCAATAACCAAATCACAATAACCAAATGGAAGTAAGTGCAACAGCAAAATTCATCCGGATTAGTCCAAAAAAAGTCCAGCCAATGGTGGTGGCTTTACGCAAGATGCCAGTGTCTGATGCGCTGATTCATTTAAAATATCATTCCAGTAAAACGGCTAAACTAATTTATAAATTGATTCATTCCGCGTCCGCGAATGCGACCAACAATTATAATCTGAAAGAAAATAATTTACGGATAAAAACCCTGACTGTTGATACTGGTCCGACAATGAAACGCTACTGGTTCCGTTCTCACGGTTCCGCTGATCCGCTTCTCAAGCGCAGTAGCCATATGAGTGTCACCTTAGAAGAAATCAAGCCTAGTCTGGTGAAAAAACCAGTTGTTCCTAGCCAGGCAAGCAAGCCAGCTACTACTCCAGTTTCTCCATCAACACCTACGACAGAAACTACCGGCGAAAAGACAACTGTTCAATCAAAGGCAATGGCGCCTAAACCCAAATTTGCTCAAGGATTAAAAAAGATTATAACTCGTCGTACTACCAACAAGTAATAAAAAATACCAAATCAGCAAATCAGCAAATTAAAGAAAATAACTCAAGTCAATGAAAAATATCCAATCAGCAAATCAGCAAATTATTGAATCGCAGGCTTTGCCTGCGTACCGCCATTTGCAGATTTTTTATTTTATATTTGTTATTTAGTTAGCTATGGGACAAAAGATTCATCCGCACTTATTTAGACTCGGAACCACCTCCACATGGAAGTCTCGTTGGTTGGATACCAAAAACTATCCCAGACTTCTTTTGGAAGATTATAAAATTCGGATGGCCACCAACGGCAAATTCAAAAAAGCCATTGCCGATTTGGAAATTGAACGGGTAGGAAACGAAATCAATTTAATTGTTTGGACCTCACGCCCCGGAATGATTATTGGTCGGGGTGGAGCCGGTGTGGAAGATTTGAAAAAAATTCTCAAACCACTGGCAGTAGGTAGTACTATTAATATCACGATTCAAGAAATACCAAATCCAGAAAGTTCGGCTGCGGTTATTGCAGGCAATATTGTTGAACAGATTGAAAAAAGAATTCCCTTCCGCCGTGCTATTAAGCAATCAATTGAAGCGGCAAAACAGGCTCAGGTTCAAGGTATCAGAATTGTAATTGCCGGTCGTTTAAACGGCGCAGAAATTGCCCGCAGAGAAGTATTCGGTTTTGGTAAAGTCCCGCTTCATACAATTAAGTATTTTATTGATTATGCTTTTCGAACAGCATTTACCACTTACGGCACAATCGGAGTGAAGGTGTGGGTATTGCCACAGGAAGTAGCGGAGAATAACGAGAATAAATAATTATGTTAGTTCCCAGAAAAGTAAAATTTCGTAAACAGCAAAGAGGAAAACGGGGTGGCATCGCTACCCGTGGTAATGTTGTCAGTTTTGGCAAATACGGACTAAAGGCATTGGAAGCCAGCTGGATAACCTCTCGTCAAATCGAAGCCGCTCGTCGTGCTATTACTCACTTTATTAAACGCGAAGGAAAGGTCTGGATTCGGATTTTCCCCCACCAAGCTGTCACTTCTACTCCTAACGAAACTCGTATGGGGGGCGGAAAAGGTGCAGTAAGTCACTATGTTGCTACCGTCAAACCGGGAACAGTAATGTTTGAAATGGATGGCGTTCCAAAGGAAGTAGCGGCTCGAGCAATGATTCTGGCCGGCCACAAGCTTCCCATCAAAACTAAATTTGTTACCAAAGTATAAAGATATGGCTAAGGAAAAAACAACTATTTCCGAATATCGCAAACTGGATATCACCAAACTGAAAAAAGATTTGGCTGAGATTAAATTAAAATTGCAGGATTTACGCAATCAATTGACTATCGGTAAGCTTAAGAACCATCAAGAGATACGTAAAGCTCGCCACTCAATTGCTCAAATGGAAACGGTTCTCAATGAAAAAATTATTTTGGAGGCAATCTCTCATGGAAAAAATTAGACAACAAAAAATTGGAGTAACCATTTCCCGTGCCGGTCAACAGACTGTCATTGTGAAGGTGGATACTTATGTCGCTCATCCGCTTTACAAAAAACGGGTTCGGGTGACTAAGCGATTTGCCGTTCATGATGCTGAGAATAAAGTCAAAGTCGGCGATTCTGTATTGATTGGTGAAACCAGACCATTGAGCAAAACGAAACATTGGGAAGTTATTCAGATTATGCCGGGTAAGAATCAAATAACATCAGCAAGCTTGTAATATGAATATAATTACCGTACTAAAAGGAGGGGAGAGCAGTGAGCTTGGTTTTAGCTTGCCGAAACTTGGCTTTGCCAACGAGCGTCGAGAGGAAAACCTCTTAGTTGCCCCCTCGAGATACTTCATATGATTCAAGAAGGAACCAATTTGAAAGTAGCTGACAACACTGGTGCGAAAGCGGTTCGTTGTTTCAAAGTGCTTGGCGGTTCCCGTCGGCGTTATGCCGGTGTAGGCGATATTGTTGTCTGCGCAGTCAAAGTAGCTTCTCCAACAGGTGTTGTTAAAAAGAAAGATGTAGTGCGTGCGGTAATTGTTCGGACCAAAAAAGCAATTCGTCGGAGCGACGGAAGCTATGTCCGATTTGACGACAATGCGGTAGTTATCGTTGATGCCCAGAAACAACCTCGTGGAACTCGCGTATTTGGACCAGTCGCCCGCGAACTGCGTGATAAGAACTTTATGAAAATTATTTCTCTAGCTCCGGAGGTGCTCTAAGAATATGGATATCAAAAAAGCTGATCAAGTTTTAGTTATCAAAGGACGCGACCGCGGCAAATCCGGAGTAGTGGTTGCGGTTAGCCCCTCAACGGGTCAAGTTAAAATTGAAGGCTTGAATGTGGTAAAACGCCATCTTAAAAAATCTTCTCGTGCCGGTCAGCCGGGCGGAATTACTGAAAAAATTCTGCCAATTCCAGTTTCTAAAGTTATGCTTATTTGTGCGAACTGCCACAAACCAGTTAGAGTCGGACATAAAGTAGTTAGTGGTAAAAGAGAAAGAGTATGTAAAAAATGTCAGGCAATTATTTCTTATGTTAAAAAGTAAATATCAAAAATTGGTTCCGCAGTTGCAAAAAGAGCTTGGGCTCAAATCGATTTCAGCTGTACCAAAAGTGCAGAAAGTGATTGTTCATGTTTCTGCCGGAAAAGCAGTGCTTGAGCCAAAACTGATTGAAGTAGTGAGAGAAGAGCTCAAAAAGATTACCGGTCAGAAGCCGGTTGTCACCAAAGCCAAAAAATCCATCGCCGGTTTCAAACTGCGCGAGAATGTCGAAATCGGAGTAATGGTGACTTTGAGAGGGCCTAGAATGTATGACTTTCTTGATAAACTGGTAAATATCACCCTACCTCGTGTTCGCGATTTTCAAGGACTGCCGGACAAAGGTTTTGACAATCACGGCGGATTCAATCTTGGGATTAGGGAGCATATCGCTTTTCCCGAAGTAGTATTTGAAAATGTTGAGAAGATATTAAGTTTGCAGGTGACTATAGTTACTACCGGAAAAAGCAAAGTACAGACTAAGGCATTATTAAAAGCATTAGGTTTCCCGTTTCAAACAGAAGATAATAAAAAAATTTAGACGATGGCAAGAAAAGCTCTAATCAATAAAGCGAACAAAAAACCAAAGTTTTCCACTCGGATTAACCGTCGCTGTTCGATTTGCGGACGTCCCCGTGGTTTTATGCGCGATTTTGGTATCTGCCGAATTTGTTTCAGAGAACTTAGTCGAAACGGACAATTGCCCGGTATAAAAAAAGCTAGTTGGTAAAAAATAATGAATAATGAAAAATGAAAGTAGTCGCCTAGGCGACCTCAATCACTCTTAATTCTTAATTCAATCTTATGACTATGACCGACCCCATTGCTGATTTCATCACTACTCTGCGCAACGCAGTAGCTGTTCGCAAAGAAACCGTTATCGTGCCTCATTCTAAATTGAGACTGGCAATTGCTAACCTCTTGGAAGCCGAAGGTTATCTTCGAGACGTAAAAGTTGTTGCGCCGGATGTCAAATTTAAATTCCAACAAATCGCTATGGTTATGAAATACGCGCCCAACGGTATGCCAATTATTCAAGGCGTAAAACGGGTGAGTCACCCAGGTCAGCGTATTTACAGCGCATCCGGAAGACTACACAAAGTTTTGAGTGGAATAGGCACTTCGGTTGTATCTACTTCCCAAGGTTTAATGACTGACCAACAGGCTCGGGACAAGGGGCTGGGAGGTGAGGTTTTATTTAAGATTTGGTAAAGCTACACGCAATAAAAAATATCAAATCAGCAAATCAGCAAATTAAAGAAGATAACTCAAGTCAATGAAAAATATCCAACCAACAAATCAGCAATTTATTGAATCGCAGGCAAATCCTGCGCACCATCATTTGCAGATTTTTTATTTTGTATTTGTTATTGTCTAAAGATATGTCCAAAATAGGTAAACTACCAGTTAAAATTTCTTCCCAAGTGACCGTCGCAATGACGGATGGTGAAGCGAAAGTGAAAGGCCCCAAGGGAGAGCTTATCGTTATTGTTCCCGCCGTTATTACTGTGACCCAAGAAGGCGATGAATTGATTGTGAAGAGAATCAACGACGAAAAACCAACTCGCGCACTTCACGGCTTAATTCGTTCGCTTCTAAACAATGCGGTAATTGGTGTGACCGAAGGATTCGCCAAAACTTTAGAAATTAACGGCGTAGGTTACCGAGCGGAAGTTAAAGGAGAAAAAGTTGTTTTGAATATCGGTTTTTCGCATCCAGTAGAAGTGCCAGTTTTAGATGGCGTAGAAGTTCGCGTAGAAAAAAATCAGATATTTATTACTGGGATAGATAAACAAACAGTCGGACAAATGGCAGCTGTTATTCGTTCGCATAAAAAACCGGAACCATACAAAGGCAAAGGAATCAAATATAGCGATGAAGTTGTTCGACGCAAGGCTGGCAAGACCGCAGCGACTGGTTCGGGCAAAACTAACGCTTAGAAATTTTTATTATGTCAAAAGAAACTGTCAAAACTAGTCGTCGTCGTCAACTTCGTACCAATCGGACTCGAGTTAAAGTTGGCGTTCACGCTACTCGTCCTCGATTAGTGGTGAACAGGAGCAACAAATACATTTATGCTCAAGTAGTCGAGTCTGGTGGAAAAGTACTGGCCTCTGTTTCCAGTTTGAAAATGAAGGGCAAAACACCAATGGAGCGTGCCATTCAAGTGGGTCAGGCAGTAGCGAAATTAGCAATCGAAAAGAAGGTGACTAAAATAGCATTTGACCGCCGCGGTTATAAATATCATGGACAAATTAAAGCTTTGGCTGATGGCGCCCGCGAAGGTGGATTAATATTCTAAATTATGGAAAGACCTCAATCTAACAATCAGGGACGCGGTAGAGGCGGTGATCGCGGACAGCGCCGCTCAGGTGGTCGTCGGGAAACTGCTCCATCGGAGTTTCAGGAACGCGTAATTGAAATTAACCGAGTCACCCGCGTGGTAAAAGGCGGTAAAAGAATGCGTTTTAGAGCGTTGGTTGTTTTGGGTGACAAAATAAACCGCGTAGCTTTTGGGTTAGGCAAAGCCAATGATGTGACGACAGCGGTTGCAAAAGCAGTCAACGAAGCAAAAAAAGATGTAAAAACTATTCATATGGTTCACGGCACTTTGCCATACCGAGTGCAGACCAGTCACAAAAGCGCAACTGTATTAATCAAACCTGCCAAATCTGGTACAGGACTTATTGCCGGCGGTGCAGTTCGAATTGTTTTAGAACTGGCCGGAATCAAAGATGCTGTCGCCAAAGTTTTGGGTTCATCTAACAAAATCAGTAATGTGGTGGCAACTATTCAGGCCCTAGATGAAATTCGTCCATCTGCTGATATTTTGGCCAACCGCGGAAAATCTGCCAAACAAAAATCTGTTAAACAGGAAGCGGAAGATAATAAGTAATCATGAGGTACTAATATGGATGCTATGCACGAAATTGTAGGAATCGCCAAACAACCCGCTCGCAAGCGGATTGGTCGTGGTTCATCAGCCGGTGGCGGGTCTACTGCCGGACGGGGAAATAATGGTCAAAAATCCAGAACTGGTGGCAAGATTCCAGCTTATTTTGAAGGTGGTCAAACCCCGCTGATTAGAAGATTGACTAAACGCAAAGGGTTTCGTTCTCACCGCAAATTTAGCGAAATTAAAATCAACCTGAAAGATGTGCCTAGATATGCTAAGGACCACAAATTAGATATAAAAGAACTCATTAAAACGGGTATGATTATGTCTGATACTAAAGTAAAAATTCTGGGCGAAGGCATCATCACAGGTGTTTACCAAGTGCAAGTTCATTTTATTTCTGCCGGTGCTCGCGCTAAAATTGAAGAGCAGGGCGGAACAGTAGAGATTATCAAATAAACTTGCCCAGTAGAGAAATTTAGAACGCCTTGGGCGTAAGCTATGTTCTCTGCTGGATAAATAAAATCGTAATAATTATTAGATAAGATTATAAACTGGGTAACGCCCAAGTCGGGCAAGAGAATATAGCTTCTAAATTCTT
Organism: uncultured Candidatus Saccharibacteria bacterium; assembly: GCA_964350005.1. GTDB lineage: Bacteria > Patescibacteriota > Kazan-3B-28 > Kazan-3B-28 > Kazan-3B-28 > JAKLDB01. The sequence goes on along the minus strand of CAYGIK010000002.1, from coordinate 13,877 downwards.
CTACTGGGTGAACATACTCGATTCAATCAGACAGATATTCAAACATCGCGATTTGCGAATGCGGATATTTTGGACTCTGATAATTATTTTGATTGTTCGCATTATTACCCATACTCCAATGCCGGGGGTAAATTTGGACGCGTTGTCCCAAGTTTTTGCCAGTAATCAATATCTCGGACTAATTGATTTGTTTTCGGGAGGTTCGCTTAACCGTTTTTCTATCGCAATGATGGGCGTTGCGCCTTTCATCAACGCTTCAATTATTATGCAGTTGATGGGGATGGCTCTTCCGAGCGTTGAGGCTCTGCAAAAAGAAGGTGAGTACGGCAGACGGAAAATCAGCCAATATACTCGTTGGTTAACCGTACCACTGGCGCTAATTCAAGCCTATGGAATGGTTGCTTTACTGCAACGGTCCGATGTTCAAATTTTAGGTGACATTACCATGATAAAACTTCTCGCAATTATGTTAATTGTTACGGGGGGGACAATTCTCCTGATGTGGCTAGGCGAGCTTATCTCGGAACATGGTATTGGTAACGGTATATCTTTAATTATTTTTGTTGGTATTTTAGCCAGTCTACCTCAAGGGCTTACCAGTACAGTAGCGCTGTTTGATGCCAGTAAACTAATTGAAATTCTGGTATTTGCCGTGATGGCTGTCGCCACGGTTTATCTGGTAGTTTACATTACAGAAGGTCAGCGCAACATCCCCATTGCCTATGCTGGTCGAGGAGGAGGGAATCGTCTTTATAGCGGACAGACCAATCATTTACCACTGCGGGTAAATCAGGCGGGGGTAATTCCTATCATTTTTGCTATTTCTTTACTGCTTTTCCCTGGACTAATTGCTTCATTCTTTGCCAATGCCCGAACTGTCTGGCTTGCGGAAGGGGCGAAGTGGTTGCAAAGCGCGTTTAGTGATCAGTGGGTTTATGGAGCCTTGTATTTTATTTTAGTGGTATTTTTTACTTATTTTTACACATGGGTTATTTTCAAGCCCGATCAGGTAGCAGAAAATATTCAGAAATCCGGCGGGTTTATTCCCGGCATTCGTCCCGGTCGTCAGACTATCGATTTTTTGAGTTATGTTGCTAATCGTATTACTTTGGCGGGTGCAATTTTCCTTGGACTAATAGCAGTTCTTCCCAATATTGTCCAGGGAATGACAAATATTCAAACATTAACTCTTGGCGGTACAGGACTGCTTATCGTAGTGTCAGTTGCACTGGAATTGATGCGCCAATTGCGTGCCCAGTTAATTATGAAGCGGTATGACACTATCTAAATCGGATATTATTTTTTATGGGGGTCCGGGTTCGGGGAAAAGTACGCAGGCTACTAATTTGGTAAAAAAACTGAAAGCCCAACACCTTAATATGGGCGCTTTATTGCGTAAGTTATCGGTATCAAAATCAGCCGATGGGAAGATAGTAAAAAAGATAATGGCGCAAGGCAAATTGGTTCCAACTGATATCACTAACAATTTAGCGAAGAAGTTTATATCTAAAGTTTCCCGCAATAAACAAGTAGTGTTTGACGGCTATCCTCGCGACATGACACAAATGAAATTTTTGGATAAATTGCTGAATAACGCAGGACGCTCTGTTGTAATGATTTACATCAAATTGCCAATCAATGTTGCCAAGACTCGTTTATTAAAACGGGCAAAAATCGAAAATCGAGCGGATGATAGAGACCCGAAAGCACTTATCGGCCGTATTCAAGTTTTTAACAAACAAGCAAAGAAAATATTAGCAAGTTATAAAGCATCTGGTCGTTTAATTACTATCAACGGCGACCAAGTTGTGAAGAGTGTTGAGTTAGAAATTAACAAGGCGCTTTCAAAATGCTAACTCCTGAAGATATCATCGACTTGAAGGAGGGCGGTCGAAAACTGATGGCTATTTTCAAAGAACTGAAAGAAAGAGTTCGATCTGGTGTCAATTTATTAGACCTAGAAAAACTAGCCGACAATTTATTTAGCCAATCTGGTGGCTTACCATCATTTAAAGGATACAAAGGGTATCCTTCATCTTTATGTTTATCGGTCAATAATGTGGTTGTTCACGGTATTCCCATTGATTATGTCTTACAGGAAGGCGATATTTTGGCCATAGACATGGGGATATACTACCGCGGGTGGCACACTGACGCCGCCGTCACCCTGCCTGTAGGGAAGATTGCTCCGGAAACCCGTCGTCTACTCGATGGCGCCTATATGGCTTTGCTAGCTGGCACGGAAGCAGTCAAGGAAGGTAATTATGTCCAAGACATCTCAAAAGCTATTGAACAAATCCTCCGAGGGAGGGGATTGACTATATTTCGCCAGTTGGTGGGGCATGGAGTGGGAAGGAAACTGCATCTGGATCCCATGATTCCCAATTTTGATACTGGCTCCAAGGGAATGGAGCTGAAATCGGGTTTGGTGGTGGCCCTAGAGCCGATTGCGGGCCTAGGTAAAGAGGAAACCGACGAGCTTTCCGACGGATGGACAATTAAGACGGTTGACGGGGCGCTAGCGGCTCATTTTGAGCATTCTATTCTCCTAACTCCCTCTGGACCAGAGGTTCTCACCCCCCTAGACGGGCTAATCAGCCAGTACTTCCTAGAAAATGCTTGACTAGAGCTCGAAAAAATTCAATAATACCAAAGTAAATTTTCTCCAGCCTTTTCTATCAGGCGCCAACTGGTTATCAGGGCCCCAAGTCTTCCCCCAAGAACTGCTGTGGAAGTGTAGGTAAGCTCTGCCACCTCATATGAATACCTTCGAAAAACAAGTTATTGAGCTAGACGGTGTCGTCAAAGAAGCCTTACCCAATGCCAGTTTTAGAGTGGAGCTGGATAATAACGGTCATGTCATTTTGGCTCATATTTCCGGCAAAATGCGGATGCACTACATCAAAATCGCACCAGGTGACAAGGTTAGAGTCGAAATGAGTCCCTACGACATAGAAAAAGGAAGAATCACCTATCGTCATAAGTAATCAAATCTTTTATTCGTCTATTGTCTATTAGTCTATCGTCTATTTACCTATGAAGGTTCGCCCATCAGTCAAACCAATGTGCAAAAACTGCCGCGTCATCAAACGCAAGGGCGTGGTGCGTGTGATTTGTTCGACAAAAAAGCATAAACAGCGTCAAGGCTAAAAACAATAAAAAATATCAAATCAGCAAATCAGCAAATTAAAGAAGATAACTCAAGTCAATGAAAAATATCCAACCAACAAATCAGCAATTTATTGAATCGCAGGCAAAGCCTGCGTACCATCATTTGCAGATTTTTCATTTTATATTTGATATTGGTTTCTTATGGTAGTTAGAATTGCCGGCATCAACTTGAATAACGATAAGCGAATAGATATCGCTCTGACTGGAATTTACGGTGTCGGTAGGAGTTTGAGTGCTCAAATTTTAAAACAATCCAATGTTGATGCGGCAACAAGAGTAAAAAACCTTACCCCTGATGAAGAAAGTCGTCTGCGGGCTTTGATTGAAAAAGAATTGCTGGTCGAAGGTGATCTGCGACGAGAAATCGCAATGAATATCAAACGATTGAAAGATTTGGGGTCATATCGCGGTCAACGCCATATTAAAAAGCTTCCGGTTCGTGGTCAGCGTACTCGCACCAATGCTCGCACCAAGCGAGGCAAACGGGTAACTATGGGTAGTGGTCGGAAGAAAACAGGGGATAAGACCTAAGGGATAGTGTCAAGTTGCCAGTGTCAGGTGTCAGGCTGACTAGGCAACTATCATAAACTTGATACCTGATACTTGATACTGATAACTAATACATATGTCCAGAAAGAAAAGACTACAAAAGAAAGCTGAAAAAGGACGCAAGGCCGAGCAAAAGAAACAGGCCTACGCCACTAAAATTGCCGGTAAAGCAACCAAGGCTAAAAAGAAAAAAGTCAAACGAGTTGTTGTTGAAGGCAAAGTTTATATAAAGTCCACTTTCAACAATACCCTCGTTACAGTAACTGATTTGGAAGGCAATGTTATTTCTTCCAGCTCTGCCGGTCGCGAAGGATTTAAGGGTTCTAAGAAATCAACTTCCTATGCCGGCTCCCGGGCTTCATCCTCGGCGGTAGCTAAAGGGGTGGCTCTCGGAATGCAAAAGGTCCACATTTTTGTACAGGGCGTCGGTACAGGACGGGAAGCCGCTATTCGTTCAGTCGCCCAAGGAGGTTTAGATATTGTATCAATTAAAGATATAACCCCGATTCCACATAACGGACCGCGTCCGCGTAAATCTAGGAGAGTATAAGACGATATGGCTACATCTATCGGACCAAAAATGAAGAGGATTAGAAGACTAGGCGAAGATTTCGCTATGGCTGGTGATCGTTCTACAGCAGCTCGGTATGTGAAACTACATCGCAAGCAGCCTCCTGGTATGCACGGCAAACGAGCCGGTTTTGCTAAATTGACTGGTTACGGTCAGCAACTGCGTGAAAAACAAAAGGCTCGGGTTTTTTATAACCTTACCGAAAAACAATTAAGACATTATTACACAGCAGCCAGCCAACAAAAAGGTTCAACTGATGTTGGGTTGTTGGTAGAACTAGAACGGCGTTTAGACAATGTCGTTTACCGCGCAGGTTGGACCGATTCGCATCGTTCCGCTCGTCAGTTAGTTTCTCATGGTCACTTGAAAGTAAACGGAAAGGCTGTTGATGTACCGTCATTCCAAATTCGTTCCGGCGATGAAGTAATTTTCAGCGGAAAAAGTTCCATACAAAAAACTACACTTCAAGAAACTGCCAAAGGCAATCAACCGACTTCATGGTTGAAAGTAGACAACAGCAAGCTGACTATTCAAATCACCAATTTGCCAACGCGTGATGAAATTGAAGTTCCATTTAGTGAAAAAATAATCGTCGAATTCTATTCGAGATAATAATTTTGGGGAGAGGGACATTATGACTGAAGACATCAACATACCAAATATAAAAATCGAAGAAAAAGCTCCTAACCGAGCGGTGTTTGTTATTGAACCGTGTTATCCGGGTTACGGTACCACGCTGGGAAATTCCCTGCGTAGAATGCTTTTGAGCTCTTTGCGGGGTGCAGCCATTATCGCTGTAAAAATCGCGGGTGTTGATCACGAATTTTCTCCTATTTCGGGAGTCAAAGAAGATGCAGTCGAAGTAATTCTAAATCTCAAAAGACTACGCTTCATTATTCATGAAGGGGGTTCCACGACATTGAAATTCAAATCAACCAAAACGGGCGAAATCACCGGCAACGATTTAGATATTCCAAGCAATATAACTTTGGTCAACCCTGAACAGTATATTGCAACCGTATCTGAAAAAGGCAGTCTGGATCTGGAAATTCAAGTAGGCAAGGGGAGGGGATATGTCCCAAGCGAAGCGATGGACGAAAAAAGTTTTTCCATTGGTACAATCGCCATTGATGCTGCATTTTCACCAGTTATAAAAGTTATGTTCAATGTTGAACCGACTCGTGTTGGTGAAATGTTGAACTATGATAAGCTCACTCTGAATATATTGACTGATGGTACTATTACACCCGAAGAAGCTTTGCGCCAAAGCGCTCTACTGCTTGCACGACAATTGAGCATTTTTGGTGTCGATTTGGAAAACCTTCCCGTGGGCGAACCGCTAATTGAATCGGACGAAATTAGCGCAAAAGACTTCAATATTGACGAAATCAGTCTTTCGGTTCGGACTACTAATGCGTTGGTAAATAACGGTATCAAAAAAGTTAGCGAAATCTTAGAAATCGGTGCGGAAAAACTTGGGGGGATGAAAGGATTGGGCGCTAAGGCATTAGACGAAATTACCGACAAGCTTGGCGAGCTTGGAATTACCTTCAGTCGTCCCGAATAACACTCCATAATTTTTTCATTCTTCATTTTTAATTCTTAATTAACTCGTATGCGTCACTTAGTAAAAGGCAGAAAGTTGGGAAGGGTCAAACGTCATCGCGTCGCATTGATGCGTAATTTACTAACTTCACTTATTCTGCACGAACGCATTGTGACAACTTCAGCCAAAGCAAAAAGTTTAAGACCAAAAATAGAACGGCTGATTACCACTGCTAAAAAAGGCAATCTTAACGCCAAGCAGAGATTGATGAAAGATTTGTACAATAATCAGATTGTAGTGAAAAAGTTAATTAAAGTTTTAGCTCCTCGCTATGAACAGCGGGTTGGCGGATATGTTCGGGTTGTCCGCAAGGGCACTCGAGTCGGTGATGCCGCTCCTACATCCGTAATCGAGTTTGTCTAAATTAGACTCATAAACTTATAGACCAATAGACTAATGAAAAAAGACACTAGTACAAAAAAGGAAGAAAGGGTAGCGAGCTTGGATGAAGCGTCAGCAAAGCCCGGCTTAGCCGGTGAGCGTCGAGAAGGAAACCGTAGATTGCTCTCTCGAGTAACTCCTCATATGCCGAGCCAAAAACTCACCGAACGCTGGTTCGTGGCGGATGCCAAGGACCAAGTGGTTGGCCGTTTGGCAGTAAAAATCGCAAAACTCTTAATGGGCAAAGATCAAGCCAGTTTTAATCGGGCGGTAGAAGCCAAGAATAACATTATTATTATCAATGCCGAATTGGTGAAGCTAACGGGCAATAAGTTAGCTAAAAAGATTTACACTACCCACACCACTTATCCAGGTGGTTTAAATACTAAAACTGCAGGAGAAATTTTGGCGGGTAAAAATCCTACCAGAGTCGTTCGTCACGCAATTGCGGGAATGCTCCCAAAGAATAAACTTCACAACAAATTACTCGAGAGACTTAAAATTTATGTCGGCGAAACACATCCTCACGGTGGCCAAAACCCAGTAAAAATAGACTTATAGACACATAGACTTACCAAAACTTATCACCTATCACTTTTAACTTATCACTAGCTCAATGGAACCAATACTTAAACTTTCTGGTAAATATTTTTACGGAGTCGGTCGCAGGAAGACCGCCTCAGCTCAAGTTCGTCTTTATAAAGGTGACGGCAAGATTGTGATAATCAATGATCAAATCGGCAGTTATTATTTCAGTCCAAAAGATTTAGTTGAAATTGCTCTCACACCGCTAACGACTGTTGGGATGCAAAAAGATTTTGATGTTTCTGCGCATGTTCATGGCGGCGGAATGGCAGCTCAAGCAGATGCTGTGCGCCACGGAATTGCTCGGGCTTTAGTGGAATTTGATGCTAATCTAAAGACAGCACTCAAAAAAGCAGGTTTGCTTACTCGTGATGCTCGCGTGAAAGAACGCAAAAAATTTGGTCTCAAACGCGCCCGTCGTGCTCCACAATTCTCAAAACGATAAGACAGTATCAAGTTGCCAGTGTCAGGTGTCAAGCTGACAGGGCAACTACCATAAACTTGATACTTGATACTAGAAACTAGCAACTACTATGTTCAAAGCGATTATAAAATTTTTTTACGAAGCTCGAGTTGAATTATCCAAAGTCACTTGGCCGACTCGTAAAGCAGCCATCAATCTAACCTTAGTTGTGTTAGCGGTGTCAGTTGTATTTATGATTTATGTGGCATTGGCCGACTATGGTTTGACCACAGGTATCAAGTGGCTAACAATCTTGGCTGGGAAAAATACCCCGACTGCCAGCACTAGTCTTGGTGATGTCACCGCTACCCCAGTAATCGAATAAAAATTAAGCAATTCAACAATTGAGCAAATCAAATTCGTCATTCTGGTAAGCGAAGCGCATCCAGAATCGTAATAGAACAAAAGAAAATCTAGGAATAAACAAATGGACGACAATCAACAATTACAAGCAGACGACCACACAACACCCGTGGGGGCAGAAGATACTCCAGAAACAGTAGAAGAGTCTTTAGCTGAAGCCGAGGTTGAAGAAGAAGAGGGCAAGGGTGAATTAGCTGAAATTGAAGAATCTGAAAATAATGATTCTCCGACGGACGGAGGAGATACCCTGGAAGGTAGTCCCTTGGTTCCTCGGGATGTTGATGAGGAAGAAGAGGAGCCAACTCCAGTTGCCGATACTGCCGCTTCCCTGTCCAAGGAATGGCCGGGGCAGTGGTATGTTTTACACACTTATTCCGGTTACGAAGATGCAGTGTCCGATAGTTTGAAGCAAAGAATCAGCTCCCTTGATATGCAGGACAAAATTTTTGATGTTTTAGTACCAAAAGAAAATCAAATTGAAATCAAGAACGGCAAACGCAAAATCGTGGAAAAGAAAATGTTTCCCGGTTATGTGCTGGTTAATATGAAAGTGACGGAAGATTCTTGGTATGTTGTTCGCAACACGCCAAATGTGACTGGATTTATTGGTTCAGGCACAGTGCCTGTTCCTGTTTCTGATTATGAATTGAAAGGCATTTTCAAGCGCATGGATGTAGAAGAACCAAAATATAAGATTGATGTTAGTATCGGTGATTTGGTTCATATTAAAGATGGTCCATTTAAAAATTATGATGGTTCGGTAAACGAAATTGATGAAGAAAAAGGAAAGATTAAAGTATTAGTTTCTATCTTTGGCCGGGAAACCCCCGTGGAACTAGACTTCCTACAAATAAAGAAGGCCTAAAACGACAATTAAAAATTTAAAATTAAAAATTAAAAATGTCGGATGCTCTGCTATGCAGCAGAGCCACCAAAATTCTTCATTATTCATTCTTAATTCTTAATTATTCTCTTATGCCCGCAAAAGCCAAAATCACCAAGAAGGTTAAACGCCCAATCATCAAACTGATGTGTACTGTATGTAAGCAGGGTGTTTATTCTACCCGCAAAAATCCGATTAATACTCCGGATAGATTGGTCAGAAAGAAATTTTGTCGCATCTGTAAAAAGACCACCGAACATAAAGAAACCAAATAGTGAGTAGTGAGTAGTGAGTAATGAGTAACGAGTGAGGGGCTTCCTCTCTGTCATCCTCGAGCCGAGCCGATGTCCATCGGCTCGACATCGGGGATCCATTCCCTACGTCATTCTGGCTTGGCTCGCCCGTTCGTAGCCCAAAGGTCATTCCGTAGCTTTAGCGACCGTGGTCCTTCCATAGCCTTGGCGAAGGAGGAAGGATGATTGGCGTAGGAGGGTCCAGAATCGTACAAAATCATCTCTCAAAACCCCGCTCCAGTAGCGGGGTTTATGGTAAAATAGGGGTAGTGTAATTTACTATGGGGGTTCGATGAAGACTGAGTTAAAAGACAAAGCAATTGATTTAAGAAAGAAGGGATATTCTCTTAAGGAAATTGCTAACACAATCGGTGTTGCTAAAAGTACGGCATCCTTATGGGTTAGCTCTGTCCCTATGTCTTTATCTGGCTACAATAGACTTCGTGAAAAAACTCAAGGAGCCTTAGCTAAAGCACACGCAACAATTGCTACTAGAAATAATAACGAGCGCGAGCACTTTCTGACATACGGAACCATTTTAGCTAACCAGTATTCGCCACTTACGCCCAGTACCGCCAAGGTTTTTGCTGCTCTCTTGTACTGGTGTGAAGGAGGAAAATATTATGATTATTCTATTAAATTCGCCAATTCAGACCCAAAACTTATCAAATTTTTTCTAAGATGTCTTCGGGTAGGTTTTAACCTGCGAGAAGAAAAAATTAGATGCCTAATTCATTTACACGAATACCATGACATTTCCAAACAAACAGAGTTTTGGTCATCAGTTACAGGGGTGCCAGCTATCCAATTCCATAGACCCTATTTAAAACCTAATTCAGGACGAAATATCAGACCAGACTATCCAGGATGCTTGGCTCTAAGTTATTATGATAAAGTTATTGCAAGAGAGCTCTTTGGCCTTATGAAAGCCCTTGGCAATCTTGAATTATAGGGGTGTAGCTCAGTAGGTAGAGCGTTCGTCTCCAAAACGAAAGGTCGCGGGTTCGAAGCCTGCCACCCCTGCCAACAAGGGCAGGTAGTTATTCCGACCTGTCCCCCTAATCCAAGTAATAGTAAAAACCCCTTCCTAGAGGGGGTTTTTATGCTATGATGGGCTCGTCAACCCGAAACCTTTAAAGTTTGCTTTTTTAGTAGGCCCGAAGCATGAGTGATCTTCTTGTCTTAACCGCATTGCGGTCAGAGATGGGCAGATGCTCTGCTTACCGTAATGCTCAGCCTTCGGGCCAGAGGTTTCGGGTTGACTAAGCGTGAGGTCTGCCCTTTTTTGAATAATCATCAAGAAGCGGTGGGTTAGAATCGCTTAAGTTAATTACCCGATTCTATGACTACTATCGTTTCCAAATCAGTTACGAAGAAGACAAAATCTGTTGAGCAATATGGTCGGTTGTACATGAGACGGTTTCTGCAAGACCAAATCACCAGTAAAGATTCCATTCACAGCGATTGGCGGAAGGCCTTGGATTTTTTGTTTTCCAAGGTGTTTTATCGGGGTCGAAGAGATGAGCTATCTGAGAGATTCATGCGAGCGACATTGAAGACATTGAAGGAGGTTAATTTAGATTCTGGTTATGACAAGCAGATACTCGATGATCTCATGAAGTCCAACGGTGTGAACAACCATAAAGATCGCAAAATGGTTTGCGAAGTTCTCGATTTTATCTTAAATCTCCCAGCTTCCTATGATCATAATATTGTTAAATACACTATCGAGCGGATTGAAAGCGGGGGAATCGTAAATATCTTCAATGAATTGAATGCGATTTATGCCATTGGAGACAAATTATCCTCATTCTATATTCGAGATACTGTACTGGTCTTTGATTTGGAAAACCATCTGCAAGCAGATGACTTTAAATATTGTCAGCCAATTGATACATGGGTGAAGCAGGTGGCAGTCAAGCTTGGGATTATTTCCCCACAAGAAGGAGACATAGAAACAATCAAATCGGCCATCATTGTCGGGTGCCAAGAAGCCAGCACCTCGCCATTGCTATTCAATGCAGGGGCATGGATGGTTGGGGCCAAATCTTTTGATTTATTAATAGAACAATTGTAATGGAGGTTATTTATGAATAAGCAATCGTCAGAGTCCAATCTTATAGACGGAGAAAAAATCAGAAAATTCTTCCGGCAACATAAAAACCAGCTTGTCGCAGTTGGCGTGGTTTCTTTATTGATAGGTTTTCTTATTGGTTATGAGACAAGGGGTGCCATGATTAGAATGGCATTCAGAGACACGGTTGGCAGCCTATTTTCCGATGTATCGAATGTGTTTGATGCTTCAGACAGTAGTGTCAAAGAAATGCAGATTGGAGATAGCTTTACCGATGGGGGTCTAACCTATACCGTGCTTGACGCTCAACGGAGCGATACATCTGTTACGCTATCAGATGACACCATTAGAGATAGCAAAATGGGGTTCAAGATTCGCATAGCGAATACGACAGACGAAGACCATTATTTTAGCGATAGTAATTTCCAGCTCAAGAGTCGGATTGATGATGACAAGATTACCACTATCATGTTTATTGATAACAACAAGAACTACCAGCCAGAGCTAGAGGGTAGCACTCTCATAGATGGAGCGACCAAAGAAGGTTGGCTTACCTATTTTCTCTTGAAAGATATCACCAACGATAACCTGCAGTTTGTCTTCCAGGGTGATACCACCAAGGTAAAATTCAGATTAAAGTAGAATAGGCGGCATTGGAGTTATAAAGGCATCCATCAATAATATTAGCTCTGGTAAAGGAAAATCTTGACTTTTACAGCTATTTATACTATAAAGAAGACGTTAATTTAATAGGCGGAGGTGACCATGTTCAAAAGATTTATTTCGGGGTTATTGGGGCTAATGTTGCTAGCCAACTCGGGGCTAGGTTTACTAGTATCTGGGACTAATGAGGCTGTTGCTGCTCCGGCGTTTCCGCCGGTTCATCCGGCAGCTGCGGTTAGAATCGCTCCCGAATCACCGGGTGTCCACGACGCTCATTGGGGCGAAAAAGATGCCCCGATGGTTATTGAGGTTAAAGCTCTTCAGCCAGGCACTAATGTGCTGACCGGTCTGGGAGTTCAGTTTTCTGCTCCGGTTATCGCCGTGGCCGAACTGACAGACGACGATGGCAATATCCTAAAGACGCTCGATACACTTAAACAGCGCAGAGCGGTTTTTAACATCTCCGCCAATCCTGTCCAGATTCCCAGCGACAGTTGGCGCAAGTTTTATGTCTACCTTACTTATATAGACAATAGCAACGGCAAGTATCCCGAAGGATTTCATCTCAGAGTAAACCTGTTGCCGAATGGGTTCAGTGGTAAGTATCTTAATCCAAAGAACCACAAATGGATGCCATTAAAATTTGTCTTTAATACTGGCGGTCCCATCTTCGAGGCGGTATTAACGCAACCCCAATCGGATTACACACCAGAGTTTAAGGTAACGACTCTGACCACTCCGCCGGCCCAGAATGTGGTGGCCGGAGAAACAGATTTTGATTGGATGTACGCCGAGATTACCAATCAGACAGAGGAAGAAGCAATTAGAGTAACTGCCGTCCAAATCGAAGACACACTGGGTGACGCCGGCGACCAGTTCGACGGCTTGATTAATGCAGAGATTTGGGCTGATCTGGATAGCAATGGAAACTATGAAACTAAGGTATCTAACACGGAGAATCCTTATGACACCGGTGCTCTGGTTGAGACCCATCTCTTTAATCTTATTAATTCGTTTGTTGTAGAATCTTCTGTCAAAATTGCTTTGCGATCTGATGTGTCGATTACCACTCCGGAAGGTGATACTCATACCATCCGGGTTAGCGAAACCACGGCTATCGGCAACCACTCGGGAGCCAACGCCTCTGGCACCTATGAGGGTACCGGTCAGACAATGACAGTTGTATCGCATGGGCTATTATCTGTGGCTGTTGATCCGGGATCTCCAGCATCAAAGCTGTTGGTCGGCGGGATGACTAATGCAGAGTTAGCTGTGTTCAGATTCTCGGTGACTGACGAAGACCAATTCCTTAATGAGCTAACAATTACAGATGACGGTGATGACAGTGTTGTATCGACATATCGCTTTTATGCTGACAGGGATGGTTCTGGCAATCCGGTAAGTCCGTTCCTAGCGGGATCAGTCAACCCGATTGGTGGAGTGGCGACTCTTAATATTGATAACGGAGTTGTGCGCTTAACGGAAGGAACTTACACCCATCTTTACATAAAGGCGGATATTGCCACCATTGATGGGTTCGAAGTTAATAACGGAGATACGGTTAAAGTGACCATTGCTGACCCCAGTCAGGATGTCCGGTCAACTGGACTCCATTCTGCTTATTGGATTTATGGTAATTCCAGCATTAGTCAGGATACGGCGGAGCATCGGGTCTATAAAACCATTCCGTTTGTTAACTTGGCTTCCGATAGTCCGAGCGGTCCTCTGTTCCCATCACCGAACACGACTATAGCGAAGTTCAACATTACAGCCGATGTGGCTTCGGATGTTAGCTTACGCAACGAGAGCGGTAACCAACTGGTGGTCAAAATCAATACGGTAATCAATGACTACCCGGACGGCGTGACCAGTGCTGTGCGCTTATTTGACACCACCAATAACATCGAACTAGACGATGTCCAGTATGTTAGCTTCGGCTCTGGGGCGAACACAACAACGGTCACCTTTGACTTCGACCAGAACGACTTCTGGGTTAGTGCCGGAGTCACTAAAAAAATCCGGATTGAAGTCGATACCTTGGAGTTTGATGATATCGGTGATTTGATTGTTGCCTGGTTAGACGATAATGACCCCAACAATTTCTCATGGGGTATTGACGGAGCTGGCAATTACGCTACTGCCGACATCACATTCCGAAACGATATCTACGGGCATGTTCTGATTAAGAGCTAACAGGCTGGCAGAGTTCCAGTTTGCCGTCTTTAAGAGTCACCTCAGCTTTGATGCGGTCTAACACTTCTCGCTTTTCTTCGGT
>CAYGIK010000001.1:34098-49104 GCA_964350005.1 uncultured Candidatus Saccharibacteria bacterium | reverse complement strand
GCCAACCAAGCCGGCAACCTCACTCTTGCTCCGCCAATCCGATTTACCCTGCTTAGAGAGTTGTATCGAATCAAACATTGGGTTAATGGTTCTATCCATCGTTTTCTTCCGGAACCTCATAGTGGATTATTGGCCGGTCTGCTACTCGGGGTTAAAAGTGATCTGTCGGACTCCTTCAAAACCGCTCTGAAAAATTCTGGCACATCGCACATCGTGGCACTGTCCGGTTTTAATGTGACTATCATTATCACCTTTCTTTTATTATTATTGCGTCGACTACCCCGTCGGTTTGTTTGGGTAGCTTCCGGCATATTAATTTTAATATTTGTGGTTATGACCGGTGCTGCGAGCTCGGTAATACGAGCAGCAATTATGGGTTGGCTTCTTTTGTTGGCAAGTCTTTGGGGGCGTCGTCGCAGTGCTACTAATGCAGTTTTGCTGGCGGTCGTGACAATGGTAATGTTGCATCCCTTGATTCTTTTTTATGATGTTGGTTTTCAATTATCAGTTGCCGCCACAGTCGGATTGATTTACTGTTCTCCTCCATTCTTTTGGCATTCTCGCTATCTACCGAAATTTTTTGCCGAAGCTTTTTCTGCCACGATTGGCGCAACACTATTTACTTTGCCGCTTATCGCATTATATTTTGGTGGAGTTTCTTGGGTGACATTGGGGGCAAACTTATTAGTAGTTCCTCTAGTCCCCTATGTAATGTTATTTGGTTTTGTTGGCCTAATACTATTCTTAGTTGTGTCGGGTCTGGGGTGGCTTAGTCTTTTAGTCTGGCCGTTATCTGCTTTATTATTTTCGATTATCAATTGGTTTGGCAACTTGCCTTCCGCTTTTATTCCCCTCTCCACTCTTCCTGTATGGGTGCCCATTCTTTATTATTTGGTTTTAGGAATAATTATTATCTATGTCAACAATCGTCGCCCATCTCATTCGCCACTGGTTTAAGTGGCTACTTATGGCAGTTGCTTCTGCTGGGTTATTACTTACTCTATTTGCGCACTTTCGCCCAGATGGTTTAGTCCATATTTATTTTTTTGATGTTGGTCAGGGGGATGCAGAGTTAATCAAAACCGCTGACAATCGGTATATCTTGATTGATGGTGGGCCGACGGGTCAAGTTACAAAACTGCTTGATGATGTTATCCCGATGTGGAATCGGAAATTGGATATAATAATACTTACTCATCCCCATTCTGACCACGCAACTGGTTTATTGAAAGTATTAGAACAATATCAAGTCGGTGAGTTTTGGTACACTGGCACAGAATATAATTCAGAAACTTATCGCACCCTAATTCAAGAGGTTGCTCAGCGTAAAATTCCTATTCGTTTAGCAAACCAAGGTGATAATCTAGCATTAGGGGCAGCTCAATTACGAGTGATTTTCCCCATAGTTGAAAAACCTATTGCCAAAGACACTAACTCCACATCAATTGTTTCTATCTTTCAATACAAAAACTTTTCCGCCATTTTTACCGGCGACATTGTGACCAGTGATGAACCGCAATTTCTGTCTGCCGTGCCGGATGTGGATGTGGTAAAAGTTTCTCACCACGGAAGTCGTCTTGCTTCTGGCATGGATTTTATTACTGCTGCAAAAGCCGAAGTCGGAGTCATTGGAGTGGGTGCTAAGAACTCGTTTGGTCATCCCCACCCCGATACCTTAGCCCGCTACCAAACCGCCAACACTACTATTTATCGAACTGACAAAGATGGCACGGTTAAAATCATCACCGACGGCAATCGCTACCGCGTGCTTTAATATAAAGGTATGGATACTCCAAAAAACTTTATCAGGAATGAGGAAGACTTCATCTGCGAACACTGCGGAAAAGAAGTGAAGGGTACAGGCTACACCAACCACTGCCCCGAGTGCCTTTGGAGTAAGCACATAGATAATCTCCCCGGAGATCGTGCTAACCCGTGTGGTGGCCTAATGGAGCCCATTGGTCTTGAACTCCAAGGTAATAAACAGCAAATTATCCATCGGTGTCAAAATTGCGGGATAATCAAGAAGAACAAAGTCGCTAACAATGACAACCGCGAAGCCATCATTAAATTAGTGGGAGACAAGTAAACTAGTAAAAGACAAGTACTCTAGTCGACTAGGTCACTAGGGAACTAGGTCACTAATCATCTATCTTATGCATCTTGTGGACATTCCATGGACCCTTCTACTCACCGCATTCAGCGCCGCCTTTTTAGTTACCCTCATTACCACACCACTGGTGGGCTACATTGCGCGCAAATACAAAATTCTTGATTTACCTTCCGCTCGCCGAATTCACACTTCTCCAATTCCCCGTCTTGGCGGTATCGCGCTGTTTCTGGGGTTTATAGTCGCTCTACTAATTGTTTTTGGTTTTGACCCCCGCATTTACGGTGTAGCAATTTGTGGAATTCTCATTTTCCTACTGGGATTGTCGGATGACATCTACAACCTCAATCCTGTTTTCAAATTCACTGCCCAAATAGCAATCGCCTCGCTTGCCATATTATTCGGTATTACCATCAGCAACATTACTAATCCTTTTGGCGGAATAATTTTGTTGTCTCCCCTGCTGGATATTGTTCTTACTATTATTTGGATGTTACTAATGATTAACACGGTTAATTTTTTGGACGGACTGGACGGACTGGCTAGCGGTGTCACCGCTATCGTTGCATTTGTTTTGGTAATTTTGAGTTTGTTCACCGTTGTCAATCAACCGTCAACCGCTGCACTCGCCGCAATTCTCTGTGGCACCGCACTGGGCTTCTTATATTACAACTGGCATCCCGCCAAAATATTTATGGGTGATGGAGGCTCTCATCTGCTGGGCTTTTTATTGGCGACAATTTCGATTATTAGCGGAGGGAAAATCGCTACCGCTGTTTTGGCGTTAGGGTTACCAATCTTGGATATGCTTTGGTCAGTCATTCGCCGAATGAAAGAAGGCAAATCTCCGTTTGCGGCAGATAAACTTCACCTACATCATTTGCTTCTGTCGGCAGGTTTAAGCCAAAGGACAGTCGTAATCATTTTTTACGCGGTCACGATCGGTTTTGGAACGATAGCTCTACTCTCCGGTACTTGGATAAAACTAGTTGGTTTGGCAGTATTGATTTTGATAATGGCGGGAATTATCAGGCTGGTACTGTATTTTCGCCCTCAACAGAAGTAATACTCTTGACAGAAAGGAGATTTTATTGTATGATGAAATAATTGACGAACTCGCAAAGCGAAATTCCGTCGTTCGTCATCCCGAGCCCTGTCGAGGGATCTCGTAAAAAACAAAAACAAAAACAAAAATGAACAACCAACAGTTTGAGCATCTGGTAGAAAACCTGCAAGATATTATGCGTTGTCCCCACTGCTCCGCAAGCTACGGCTTGCAGGATATTCATTATCTGGGACAGCTGGATTCCATGACATTCCTCCACATGCGTTGTGGTTCTTGCCACACACCGGTTTTCGCTAGCGTAGCTCTGGCTAACACCAGCGGTGAAATTATCCCTTCCGATTTGACGGTGGACGATGTTGCCCTTACTGATATGGCCAATTCTCAAATGGAAGACGACCTGATGGATCTTGGCTTTGAGCGCAAGGGCCTTCATAACTCTACTAACGAGCCGATTCAAGTTCCCATTGAAGACATCTCAGCCGAAAGTATCCTCAAATCTATTTCTCCAATCGCCTACGATGATGTTTTAGATATGCATCAGTATCTAAACAGCTTCTCGGGTGATTTTGACACCATCTTTACCAAGTAATAACCCCAAATCACCCAAAGCATAAAACCCTTTGACTTCAAGGGGTTTTTTGGTTAGTCTAGGGTTTGTTATGGGTACTGCTGAATATAACCTCGATTTGGAAACTCGGGACGGGAGCCAAAAGGCCGATGTCCTTCGCCATCAAGGCAAAATGCCATTGGCGCTTTATGGTAAGGGTGTAGACCCGATTCTTTTGGCCGGCAACGCTCACATCATCAGCAAAGTTCTGAAAAATGCCGGTGAAAGCTCGCTGGTAAATGTAAAAATTGATGGCAAAGACAGTCGAGTCGTGCTTTTCAAGGAACCGCAATACAATCCCACCACCGGTGATGTTTTACATATTGATCTCTACCAAGTGAACTTGAAAGAAAAAATCCGTGCTGAAGTCCCGCTTACATTCATCGGCGAAGCTCCTGCTGTGGAGGCGGTTGATGGGGTTGTTATTACTAATAGAGACAAGATTGAAGTTGAATGTTTGCCGAATGATTTACCTCACGCAATTGAAGTTGATTTATCCACACTTACCAATATTGATGACGAAATTAAGATTAAAGACCTTAAACTTCCTACTGGAGTTGAAGTTTTAGATGAATTGGAGGAATCAATTGTTATCGTCACGCAAAAACGCGAAGAAGAAGTAATCGCACCACCAGTTAGCGAAGAAGAAGCGGTTGCGCAAGTCGAAGTTACTTCAGAAAAAGGCGAAGAAGGAGCTACTCCCCCATCCGCCGAGTAATTCAACAATTTAAATTGATATCAAAAGTCGTTCGCAAAAAATTGCGGACGATTTTTCAATAAAACTATTGCTAAGTTATAAAAAGTTGTAAAATAAAACTAGTTTTGTATTGTTATTGATAAATGTGTGATTTATAATTTAACTAACAAGTGTTGCGTGCTCCAAAAAGCATCAAACAATTTGTTAGTGTGTTGTTATATTAGTGTAAGTATGGGGGGTTCTCATGCCAGTTCGCAAAAGAAGGAAAGCTGCCAAACCAGCTGCCAAGAAAAAAGTGACCCGTCGTCGCAAGGCTGTCAAAAAGACAGTCAAGAAAGTGACACGTCGTCGCAAGGTCGCGAAGAAAGCGGTCAAAAAGACAGTCAAGAAAGTGACTCGTCGCAAAAAGACTGCACGCCGCAAAAAATAATTGCAGCTAATGCAAATTAAAAGACACTTCCTGGGGGGAGTGTCTTTTATATGTATTACTTGAGAAAGTTTCGCAATTCTTTAATCAGCTGGTCCACCTCCGATTTTTTCGTTCGGTAGCCCATCGTAATTCGAAGACTTGAACGAGCTCGTCCCTCCCCTGCCCCCATTGCCTGTAGCACATACGACGGTTCAAGATTCCCCGCTGCACACGCGGAAGTAGCGGATACCATAATTCCTTTTCTATCAAAACCAATTACCAGTTCATCACTGGTTCTTCCCGCAACACTAAAGTTCACATTGTTAGCAAGTCTTTCTGTTAGAGAACCATTGATAGTCACATGGGGCAGTTTTTCTAATACAGTAAATAAAGATTTTTGAAATTGCTTCAATCGTTTTATTTCCTTTACTTTTTGGGATTGAGCAGATTCCAATGCTTGTGCAGTTCCGACAATCCCCATTGTGTTCAGTGTGCCGGAACGCAATCCCCGCTCTTGTCCTCCGCCGTGAATGACTGGTGTTAGTGTCACACCACTTCGCACATACAAAACTCCAACGCCCTTTGGACCGCCCAATTTATGTCCGGACAATGTCAGCATATCGGTATGCAGAATTTGTGTGTCCAAAGATAGCAAGCATCCGCCCTGCACTGCGTCAGTGTGAAAATAAATTCGGCGTTTGCGAGCTTTGTTGAGTTTCTTTACCAATAAACCAATTTCCCGAATCGGCTGAATCGTCCCCACTTCGTTGTTGGCATACATTACCGACACCAAAAAAGTTTTTGGTGTAATCGCCCGTTCAATTTCTTTAATTTCAACAATTCCGTCCGAGTTTGGTTTTATAAAAGTTACTTTGATTCCGCTTTTTTCTAAACTTCGACAAGTCTCCAAAATCGCTTTGTGTTCAATTGCAGTTGTGACAATGTGTCCGTCAGGATAATCCCCCGCAAGACCTTTGATTGCCAAATTATCCGCTTCCGTACCAGAAGCAGTAAAAACAATTTCTAAAGGATTACAATTCAGTCTTTTGGCAATCTTTCTTCGCGCCTCATCCACCGCCCCTGCCGCTTTGCGTCCAAATGTATGGATGCTGGAAGCATTTCCAAAATCACTTTCCGCATACGGAGCTATTGCCCGAATCACTTCGGGTCGCATTGGCGAGGTTGCCGCATAATCCATATAAATTTTAGCCATAACTAAAGAGTAGCATTTTTCGCCTCCAGAGCCAAGAAAACCCTTGCGCTAATCTGTTTTTCGTTCTAATCTAAACCCATCTCGCGCACCTTACAAGGAGGTTTAATGTGGGAGTCAGCCAACCGACTGCCAACTGTCTGATTGAGTATCTGAACGTAGTGCAGTCGTTGACTGCAAAGAAGATAACTCAACAGTTTGTCTTTAGGGTTAAGAAAAATCCTAGACGGATCGTGGAAGGAAGTATTGGCGCAGTATGTCAGCAGGGGTTTCCTCTGTTGGACGCTCTTGCCGCCAATAGTGACGGTAGTAAAGAGGTAGACTGTCTAATTGAATCGCTAAGATGTCTACTTTTCTTGGCAAACTCTGACCCTTCGCCCGCAGTAAGAGGAGACAGCATAGAAGAGTTTTTTTTACTGGTCATGATTAATGTGGGAGTAATCATAAAACTACTTCCAGACTTCGTCAGTTGGTGCCTCCGATGGCACAGTCATATAGTGGCTATCGGAATGGTCATCCGTGCGAACAAAATCCTCGATAACCAAAAAACCTGCCTTACCTAAAAATACCCCGGACAACTAGCGCCGGGGTATTCTCCTATAGATATGATGATTCAAGTCTTTGTTTTAGGATTCGGCTTCGATGTGGCCAATATAAATTTGCAGAGGGTCAACGCCTAAATAGCGCAGAAGCCGTACATATACCGCGTTGCCTTTTGTTTCGCCTGCGAACTGGACACACATCCGTTTGATATTTATTTGCATATCTTGGAGAAAAACCTCTTTGCTCGATTCGGATTCTGGTAAATCTCCATGAGCTTTAGCATATTCAAACAACTTCACGAAATATTCTACATAAGCTTGAGCAATTGGAAACAGCCGATCCACATCAGACTCAAGCGCTTCACGATTAGGATTTTTCTCAATCCGATTCTTGAGATCCCCGATAGAAAGATCCACAGCTTTATCTTCAAACTCTGGTAGCTCGGTAGAAATCTCAAGCTTGGCAGACAAATCTTGAGATTGTTCGCTTGTATTTTCGTTGTGGCCGTTGTAGCCCTCGAACCGATTTCCTTCCATATTTTTGTATTTATTTTTACTTTTCGTTCTATTATACCATAAAATAAGTTTTCTGTCAATCTGATATCATAGTCTTATGACAATGACGCATCTGGAATTAAGAAAAAAGTTCATCCAATTTTTTGAAGAGCATCAACACAAGTTGGCGTCCTCCGCTTCCCTACTTCCCAAAGACGACCCTTCTGTTCTACTGACTTCTGCTGGGATGCAGCAGTTCAAACCTTATTTTGTAGGCACAAAAGACCCGATGAAAGATTTTGGGTCAATCAATCTGGTAAATGTTCAGAAATGTTTTCGCACTGCAGATATAGATGAAGTCGGTGACGACACTCACCTTACCTTTTTCGAAATGCTCGGACATTTCTCCTTTGGAGGATACTTCAAAAAGCAAGCTCTAGAGTTGGCATGGGAATTTTTGACTAGCCCAAAGTGGTTGAACATTGATAAATCTCGCATTTACGCAAGTTTCTACAACGGCGATCGTGCTGGAACAGTATCGGATGATGAATCAAAAGCAATTTTAGAAAAATTAGATGGTTTGACTAAGATTATTTCTCAAGGTGCTAAAGATAATTTTTGGGGACCAACCGGCAATGAAGGTCCGTGCGGACCAAATGTTGAATTCTATGTTGACGGTGTTGAAGTATGGAACGCGGTTTTCAATGAATTCTACTGTAATCCCGATAGCACCCTTGCTCCCCTTTCCATCAAGGGTGTCGATATGGGCAGTGGTTTCGAAAGAGTCTCGGTAGCGGTAAACAATCTGAATAATCTATTTGAAACAGATATCTTTACACCGCTTATGGATAAACTTGGTTCTCTTTCCGCTCGTCCTCAGCGAATTGTTGCCGACCATATTCGCGGAACTGTATTTTTGTTGGCCGATCATGTGTTGCCTTCTAATAAAGAAGAGGGCTACATTCTCCGCCGTATTCTCCGCAGGATTTTACTGCATATCCGTGGCAAAGGCGTGATACTGGAAGACTTGATTGATACTGTAATTAGCCTTTTCAAATCGATTTATCCGGATTTAGCGAAAGAGCAGGCGTTTATCAAACAAATTGCTCGGGAAGAAGCAGACAAATTTAGTCGAACCATTGATACTGGCGAAAAAGAACTCGCCAAAATTCTAAACACCGGTATCGCAAAAATTTCAGGGAAGGAAGCTTTCCGTTTGTTTGCTTCCTATGGCTTGCCAATTGATTTCATTAAAGAAAAAGTGAGCGTAGATGAAGCGGAATTTGAAACAGAGTTCGCTCATCATCAGGAAGTTTCCCGTGCCGGAGTAGAAAATAAATTTGGCGGACACGGGTTATCGTCAGGTGCAGTAGTAAATGATGAGGATAAACAAAAAATTACTCGCTTACATACAGCTTCCCATTTATTACACGAAGCACTACGGGAAATCTTAGGAGAACAAGTTCATCAGGCGGGTTCGGACATTAATCCCGAACGCGCGAGATTTGATTTTTCGTTTCCCCGCAAATTAACCCCCGAAGAAGTCGGCAAAATCGAAAATCGAATAAACCAAATGATTAAAACCGGCTTCACGGTTGATAAACAAACGCTCCCCTTCAATCAGGCAATAACGACAGGAGCAATAGCATTCTTCAAAGAAAAGTATCCCGACATGGTTGATGTGTACACCATTACCGCTGATGACGGGAAAGTTATTAGCAGAGAACTCTGCGGTGGGCCACACATTGAATCGAGCAAGGAACTTGGGTATTTTCGCATTACCAAAGAAGAAAGCAGTAGTGCCGGCATCCGTCGGATTAAAGCAATTTTAGAGTAAAATAAAAGTGTTCAGTAGTTGGTAAAGCGAAAGGAACAAAGGGGTACCCCGAAATGCTCTAGCAAAGCGAACATTTTGGGGAGAGGAGAAATCCTTGAACCCCAAAAGACAAGAAGCAAATGCGACTTGTCGTTAAAGTGAAAGGATTTCGACGAGATGGCATGGGGGCGTAAAACAAATTCGGGACCCCAGAGACAGCTTATTCTGGATTTGGGAACAGGGACGGTTAAGGCTGTCATTATTTTTATTGAAGACAACGAAATTCATATTGCAGGTCGGGCTTATGTAAAATATTTGCCCAAAAGCGTACAGAGCGGAGTGATTGTAGATTTAGAAGCGGTGGCGAGTGTTTGTCGTGAAGCGATTGCATTAGCCTCTGCTCAAGCAGATTATCAACCTCAATCCGTTATTTTTGGTGTAGGCGGTCAATTGGTAGAAAGTGTGACCACCACTGTTCATTATGACCGTACTCATCCCGAACAATCATTAGATGCCTCCGAGCTAAAAAACATTATTTACAAAGTTCAACAGCGTTCCAGCGAGCGGTTGAAAGGCGTACTGCGAGAAAAATTTGCCGATGCGCATCCCAATGTGGAACTAATTCACGCCGCAGTCGTTGATATGCAGTTTGACGGCTATACCTTGAACAATCCAATTGGTTTTCAGGGCAAACGACTGACCCTTACTATATTCAATGCCTATATTCCGCTAATTTATGCCAGCATGCTCCAAGGACTTGCTCGGCAACTTAATTTGCAATTGGTAAGTATAGCCGCCCAACCTTACGGTATTTCCAAATTATTAGCTAAAGCTGACAATCTACGAGATTACAGTGGCGTATTTGTGGATGTTGGTTCTACTGCTACAGACATTGTAGTGGTGCGTGACGGTAATGTTGAAGGTATGCAAAGTTTTGGTCTTGGTGGTCATTTCTTTACTCGTAGCATTCAGAAAGGGCTCAAAACTACTCCCGACAGGGCAGAAAAAATTAAACTAGAACATGGCTCGAGTAAATTAAACAAACGCTCTGCCGATAAAACCAGTGAAATGATTATGCCAGATGCCCACATCTGGTTATCGGGAGTTGAACTTGCGTTGAAGGAATTTTCCGACCTCAAAACTTTACCATCCAGAATCTATCTCACCGGCGGAAGTGCTCCTTTGCCGGAACTTCGTCGAGTCTTACTGACAAAAGACTGGGCGCAGAATCTGGCTTTCACCAGTAAACCATATCCTGAAGTTATTCCGGCCGACGATGTTGACAATGTTATTGATGAAGTTGGGCTCGACTGGAACTCGTCAGATTTACCAAGTCTTGGATTGGCAAAATTACTACTCAATCTAACCCCACAAGAAGATGTGGTGACTGAAATGTTGCAAAACATTGTTCGGTCAATGAAAGGATTGGGATGACACCAATTATATATTTAGAAGTAGCAGACGACCTCGGTAGTACGCTGACCAAAGTTAATCGCATCAAAGCGACCGAGTTTATTTTGGCGATTCCGGTTGGATCGGCACTAATACATAGCGCCCTCAATCTAAAAATCCTAAAGCAGTATTTAGATAATACCAATAGAAGCGCGCGTATAAGTGTCGCCGATAAAATAGGGAGTACTCTAGCCGAATTGGCAGGTTTTGAAGTGACTACTGTCTCCACATCCGAAGATACTTCCACCATAGAATCTAACTTTCCGGAAATTTCAATCGGGGAAAATATCGAAATGACAACTGATGATGAATTTAAAGAAGAACCTCTGCCCAACCTCAACCAGCCTCCTTCTCAATCTGTTCGCAGATTGTCTGCACCCAGCTTCGGTTCACTCATCCGACCAACTGGCACTACCAAATTACAATTACGGTTTTCCCGCCAACATCAAATTACTTTGGGGCTAGTGTTAGTGGGCTTAACGATGCTTATTGTCGTTGGATACTTTATTGTCCCCCGTGCCACCATAACTTTAGAAGTTCAGTCCGAGAAATTTAAAAAACAGCTTAGTTTGGTGCTGGCTGATAAACAGGACTTACAGGCCGCTGGTCCGAATATTTTAACTGGTCGTTTTTTAGAGATTACGCGTGAAAGTGTCTCAACTTTCTCCGCCACTGGTGAAAAAAATGATGGGAACAAGGCCGAAGGCAAAATTACCATTTTTAATCACACGGGTAGTATCGAAGGATTATTGGCCAATACTCGCTTTAAATCCGCTAATGGCTTGGTCTTCCGCCTAAAAAACGAAATTTTAATTTCTCCGGCTCGCAACAGAACTCCCGGTCGGGCAACGGCGGATGTAGTCGCCGACGAGGGCGGTACCAAATATAATATTACCTCCGGAGTCAAACTCTCTATCCCCGGCTTGAATGCCACCGCGCAGGCGTTAGTCTATGGCGAAACGGCTAATACTTTTTCCGGCGGTACGGATATCATTACCAAAGTAGTGTCACAAGAAGATATTAATAAGGCGAAAGAAGCTGCCGCTAAAAATGTATTTGTCGAAGCGGAAGCCGAGCTTCAAAAACAGTTGAAGCGAAACGAAGAGTTAGTTCCGGCTTTTATTCAGAATGATGTTATTGATTCAATGCCAAATGTTAGCGCGGGTGCCACTAATGCGCAATTTGAAATCCGAGTACAATCGCGGAGTTGGACTATCGCAATTCTTAAAAATGAATTACAAACAGCCATTGCCAACGCAGCTACATTTGAAGTGCCCGAAGGAAAACAAATTACTCAGCGCACTATAGATACTGCCAAAGTTAATGTTGTAGAGGGCAATTTCCTAACCCACAGAATTAATTTATCGGTGGTATTAGATGGCCGAGTGGGTCCCAGTCTGGATATGACAAGTATTACTAATCATTTGGTCAATCAGTCTCTTGTCACAGGCAAAAGCTATCTTCAGAGCATCAACAACATTGCTTCCAGTGAGATTGTTATCTGGCCAAAGTTTATTTCCAGAATTCCACTCCTATCCAGCAATATTAAGCTAAATGTTGTTTATCTCGGCGAGTGATTGACTTTCGCTCTTAAGTTCGCTTAACTGAACGATATGACAGAATCAACTATCGTCTTAGGTTTGGATATTGGTGACCGTCACATTGGCGTAGCAATTGGCAATACCATTACCCGCACCGCCACTCCTCTGCCCGATTTATCCAACAATAATTCATTGGTTGAACAATTATTATTACTGCAGAGTCAGTATGATTTTTCTAAAATAATTATCGGTTTGCCAATTACCGCCACTGGTCAGCACGGTACGCAGGCGCACAAAGTAAAAGAATTAGTAGAGAAATTGCGTAGCGAAATGACAACAGAAATTATTTTAGAAGACGAACGGTTTACTACCCAATCAGCATCCAAATACTTGCGCGAACATCCCGAAAACGAGGCCAGTATTGACGCCATTTCCGCCCAATTTATTTTGGAGGAGTGGCTGGGGAAAATATAGGCTCAAAAAAAAGTATTTGACAGATTGGGTGTAGCTTTCTACAATGGGGTCGATATTGGTTTTGACCCATCGGGAGGTGGAATGAATAAGTCGCAATTAATCGAACTGATTGCCAGCAAGGCTAATTTGTCTAAGAAATCAGCTACTCGCGCTGTGGACCTTTTCGTCGACAGCATTAAGGACAATTTGGTCAAGGGCAAGAAGGTCACCATCACCGGTTTCGGGACTTTTTCCGTGAGCTCTAGAGCCTCACGCAATGGGGTCAACCCGCAGACTGGTAAGGCCATCAAAATCCCAGCTAGCAAAGTCCCCCGCTTCAAGGCAGGCAAGGACTTACGCAAGCTAATTGGTTAAGTCTAGAAGTTTTTGAATAAAGTGAAACTCTTGCCCCTACAGGCAAGAGTTTTATGTTGTGTAGTGTGTTTGGTATCCTAAATCTATTGGGAACTTTGCGGGTGTCGTATAACGGTTATTATTCCAGTTTTCCAAACTGGCGACGGGGGTTCGACTCCCCCTACCCGCTCCAGTCTTCGCTTCCTTGGCAGGAAGCTTCGCCTGGCTTACGCCATTTCATCTTCTATCTAAGTGGCTAAGTCTAGTTGATACTAATATAAAAACAAAAGCGAAAACTGTCCGTCCGAAGCCTTGGCGAAGGAGGACTACTTTTGTATTTGTTGGGCATAAATAAAGGTGCCCCATAGAGCCAAAGGCTTCCCTTTGGGACAATAGAGAAACATGTCCCCCTACCCGCGTGGGCATCGCCAGTTTTTATTGGGTAGTATGGGATTTATGTGGATAACACTCCCAGAGCTGATATTGCTACTCTTGACGGAGTGGTATTTTTATGATATAATCAAATAATAGTTAAAACCTTCGGGGGCCATTTCCTTGAAGTAAAAATGAAAACTAACACAAAAACTATCTTTAACAAATTGAGAACCACCCTAGTCCAGTCGGGCTATCGGGTGATATTAGTAAATAAACTTCTCCCCAAAAAAAGCCAATCTCGGTCCCGCGGAGCCAAAGGCTATATTGTTCCAGATGAATTGAAAATCTACATTAATAAGGCTATCGGCGTCAACGATCGAGTTATCACCCTGATTCATGAACTCCTGCATGAGCTCTATCCTCAGTGGACGGAAAGAAAGGTTGAGAGAGAATGTAAAAGTATCTTCCGTGGGCTAAAAGTTTCGCAACTAGGTTTTCTCCAGTTTTTTGTAATGACCAAGTCGGAAATGCAAAGCGCATTGAAGCAGTTGGAAACTCGCTCCCCTATTTGCTAAGAAGTTACGAGTAAAGAGTTGTGAGTTACGAGTGTGGGTAGCGTCTTTCAGACGCTTTTATTATTGTCTCTCGCGACTCGCGACTCATCACTCGCGACTCCTTACTCTTCCATTGAAATTGCTGTGCTAGACTGATAATGTATTTGCATATCTCTTAGCCCCCGTAGCTCAGTGGATTAGAGCGGTCCGATTACGATAATATTGAAAGCCCGCATAGCTCAGTGGATAGAGCGTTGGATTCCGGTTCCAAAGGTCAGGGGTTCAAATCCTCTTGCGGGCGCCATATAGAAAATCGCATCGGACAGGCCACTCCGATGTACATCGGAGTCGGGGGTACCAGTCTTCGCTTCCTTGGCAAGAAGCTTCGCCTGGCTTACGCCATTCTAATTTTCACAGTAGCGACTAAATTGGATTTGGGCGATTATAAGAATAAAAGCGAAGACTGCCCTGCGTAGCTCGGAGAGCGAAGTACGGGCCATTCCTTAAAAAGTAGATAGGTTGTCTTCATCGGGGTGGGCGTAGCTCAATGGTAGAGCTCCTGGTTGTGGTCCAGGCGGTTTGTGGGTTCGACTCCCATCGCTCACCCCAGTGGAGATAACACACGCCCCGGTAGCTCAGTGGATTAGAGCGACTGCCTTCTAAGCAGTAGGTCGCAGGTTCGATCCCTGCCCGGGGCGCCACGACGGCTTCGCCGTAATAACCAATATCCAATAACCAATAAACAAAATAAAAAATTTCTTATTTTCCCCCAATTGGGCATTGGGCATTGATGAATTGGACATTAAAATACGACAGTATTTTTACGGGCGCATAGCTCAGTGGTAGAGCAGTCGCCTCTTTGTACTTGTTGCCCCGGGTGGGCGCATAGCTCAGTGGTAGAGCAGTCGCCTCTTAAGCGATTGGCCGAAGGTCCGAATCCTTCTGCGCCCACCCGGGGCAATAAAAACTTAGTGAAGGTTCGTTCGCGATGCTGCTATATAATTTGTTGTTTTCCATTCTGCAGCGAGCGCAGGGCCCCCGCAGCAGTCCCGAAGGGATCCCTTAGGGACGGGGAAATCATCCTTCTGCGCCCACCAGTCTTCGCTACCTTACGGTAGCTTCGCCTGGCTTACGCCATTTCATTTTCTATCTAAGCGGCTAAGTCCAGTTGATACTGATACAAAAACAAAAGCGAAGACTGCCCTGCGTAGCTCGGAGAGCAAAGCATGGGCTTCCCTTGATTTTTCAAAAAATGGCCCCATCGTCTATCGGTTAGGACGTCAGATTTTCAATCTGAAAAGACGGGTTCGACTCCCGTTGGGGCT
>CAYGIK010000001.1:25786-33998 GCA_964350005.1 uncultured Candidatus Saccharibacteria bacterium | reverse complement strand
CCAAACAAAAATCACTATTGACACCCCCGAGGGGTATCTATAAACTCGGCATTGTATGTAAAAACAATTCGCACATCGCTGAACTGTTTTGGCGGGTGCTTGAGGGTCGAAATAATCAGTTAAATATCTAATTTAAAAAGAACAAACTTATGGATGACGAAATGAATCCAGTCACTGCCGACCAAGTCCCAATGACTGACGACGATAGTGATGATGTAACCGACATCACTCCAGCCGTTGTTGATGACGCCACCGATGAAGATGAAGAAACGGTAGCGCCAGAGAAAGTCGTGCCTGCCATTGAAGGCGAAGAAGTTGTGCCTACTATCGTAGACGAAGAAGACGACGACGATGATGATGACGACGAAGAGCTGTAATTTGTAATTAAACCAACTATTAGTCAAAACCCCGCCCTTACGGTCGGGGTTTTGCGTACCTTGTTATAATAGGTCTATATGCTCAGTAGAGAATTTTAGATTTGATTATGCTGATAATACGATTCTATATCAGCTCACTAGTTCTAATTACCCCCTACTGTTCAGACACACTTATTAGCCACATAATCATAAATAGTATTATCATCTAAAATCTTCTACTGGGATGAATAGCTACGACATAATCGTTGTTGGCGCTGGCGCTGCAGGTCTAACTGCCGCTCTTTATGCCAGCCGTCGCAAACTATCCACTCTGGTTATCGGAAAGGAAATTGGTGGACAGTCTGCTACCACATTGAGCATAGAAAATTATCCTGGTATCGATAGTATCACCGGACCAGACTTAATGAATCAATTTGCTGCACAGGCAAAGAAATTCGGTGCTCAAATTGTTGCCGATGAAATTACTTCAGTCACCAAAACAGACGAGGGTTTTTCTGTTCAAACGCTCAATACTACTTATCGGACCAAAGCGGTTATTTTGGCGTTCGGTAGTCGGCATCGTCATTTGGATGTACCGGGGGAAAAAGAATTTTTGAATAAAGGCGTAGTTTACTGCGCCACTTGCGACGCTCCTTTTTTTGAAGGGAAGCCAGTGGCAATAATTGGTGGAGGCAACGGAGCAATGTATTCCGCAACTGTGCTGATGCCAATCGCCAGCAAGATTTATTTGGTTCATCGCAACGACAAATTTTCTGCCGAGCCCCTGCTGATTGATAAAGTGAAGCAAGACCCCAAGGTCGAGATTTTGATGAACGCTACGGTCAAAGAAGTCGTCGGTGACAAGTTTGTTGAAGGTATTATTATTAATACTCCTGAAGGCGAAAAGAAATTGTCAGTTGAAGGCGTGTTTGTCGCTATCGGCCACACGGTTGAATCGACATTCCTTAATGGACTAGTGGAGCTTAGCCCGACAGGTGAAATTATTGCTGACCAATTTGGTCGTACTTCTTGCGCCGGTATCTTCGCTGCGGGTGACGCTACGACAGTTCCCTACAAGCAAATGATTATTGCTGCGGGCGAAGGAGCAAAAGCGACACTATCAGCTTACGACTATATTCAGGCTAAACTCTAAATTATGAACCAACTCATCAAATATACCGTGTTCTCCTCCCCCACTTGTCATTACTGCCATGTATTGATGGATTGGCTAAAAGAACGAAATATCATTTTTGAAGAATGCGACATTATGGTGGACTTTGATGCGCGTCGGATGATGGTTGAAAAAAGCCAACAAATGCATGTTCCAGTTAGTATTATTGAACTGCAAAACGAAGCCGGTCAGAAACTAGAGCGGGTAGTAATTGGGTTTGACCAAGCGCAGATAGAAAAAATATTAGGAAGTGGAATCTAGATTTTCTTTGGTCACCACTTTTTGGATGTCGGCGTAAGAAAATCCTTTGCGGGCTAGGTAGCTCACAATTTTTTCGTATCGTTCGCGCCACAACAAGTCTTCCCGTAAACCCCGATTTTTTATTAACGCCAATTTTAGCACTGCATCTGCGTCAGACTCAATTTGTTCCAAAACTAGTTTGGAGATATCAGTTGTTATCCCCTTTTGTCTTAGTTTCAGCGAAATTTCTTTTTTACTTTTCGTTCCGCGTCGGACCAAATCGCCAACCAACCGTTCTGCGAATTTTTCATCATTGAGCAAGCCAACATTTTCCAATTTTTTCATTATTGATTCAACCAGCTCTGATTCAAATTTTCGTTTCATTTTCATTCGCATGTCCCGAATTGATTTTGGACTAATCTGCAAACTTCTAAGCGCCCACTCCCATGCACTATTTTCGCTTTGAGTAGTTTCAAGTCTATCAATCAATCGTGGGTTAATGGTCAATCCCGACTTCAAACCCAACTTTAAAGCCACCAGCCTATCTAGTCCGCGGTAAAATTTGCCATCCACATAGAGATTGACCCGCTCGGGGTTGCGCACCTGAACGCTGATTTTGGTGATTTCCATCTCGTTAGAAATTTATGCTTGCTCTAGGCTATGTTTATGTTTTGCTCTGATTCAGACTGCCCGTTTTCTAAACTTCTAACGGGACGGGTACTGTTTTTATTGTATCCCCAAACCCCTTATAATAAAGGATGTGCTGACTTATTATGCCTAAAAACAAGTTTTACCTCACCACCTCTCTCGTCTATACCAATGCTAAGCCTCATATTGGCTTCGCTTTGGAGTTGGCGCAGGCAGACGCCATTGCCCGCTGGCAGAGACTTCAGGGGCGTGATGTCTATTTCCTGACTGGCACAGACGAACACGGGGTCAAAATCTACCAGAAGGCACTGGAGGAAGGCAAGGAGCCTCAGCAATTTGTGGATGAAATTACCAAGAGCGTAAAAAACCTTGCCGACCGTCTAAATATTTCCTACACCGACTTTATTCGCACTACCGATGAAAAACGCCACTGGCCAGCCGCCCAAGCTCTTTGGGAAAAATTATCAGTGGAGGGCAGCATCAAAAAAGGTCACTACAAGGGATACTACTCCGTCAATGATGAATCCTACATCACCAAGACCGATTATGAGTCAGGTGCATATGCTGACAAAAAAGTAATCGAGCTGGAAGAAGACAACTATCTTTTCAAACTCGGTAAATATACTGAAGAGCTGAAAAAGACGATTGGAAAAAGTTTTATTATTGTTCCCGAACACCGTACCAAAGAAACCCTCAACTTTATTAATGAGGGGCTTACCGACATCAGCTTTTCTCGTCCCAAAGATAAACTGCCGTGGGGTATTCCGGTGCCCGGAGACGCATCACAAGTAATGTATGTATGGTGCGACGCTCTGACCAATTATATTGGCGCGTTGGGATATCCGAACGATAAATACAAAAAATACTGGCCTGCAGATCTCCATATTATCGGGAAAGATATTCTCAAATTTCATACTATCTACTGGCCAGCGATGTTGCTCGGAGCCGATATTGATTTGCCCAAAAAGATTTTGATTCACGGTCATATTCTGTCTGGCGGACAGAAGATGAGTAAATCGGTTGGCAATGTTATTGACCCCATAGAGCTTATCGACAAATGGGGTGCCGACGCGGTGCGGTATTATCTACTCCACGAAATCCCAACCACAGATGACGGTGATTTTTCTGCCGAAAGGTTTGTAGAGTCTTATAATTCAGCCCTTGCTAACGATCTTGGTAACTTGTTGAGTCGCACTCTCACGATGGCGGTTAAGTTTACTAACAATCAAACTCCCTCTCCCGTTGATAATCTAAATGGTGTAGGCTGGAACGCGCTTGCCCAAACAATAGAAAACTTTCAGTTGGATCGTGCAATCGGAGAAATTTGGTCAGTGGTTAGTAAACTCAATCAATACATAGACCAGCAAAAACCATGGGAACTAGCAAAGACTAATCCAGAACAAATCCCGATTGTTATGTATAACCTTTTAGAATCTCTGCGCCAAATTAGTATCGTGCTCTACCCCTTCCTGCCAGAAACTTCCGATAAAATTAGCAAACAGCTTGGTCTCGAACCAATCAACCCAGAGAATTTCAATTTTGAAAAAGAAATCCAATGGGGAGGTTTGCCGGAAGGGCACCAACTCGGTCAATCGGAAATACTTTTCCCGAAGCAGGAGGGTAAATAATGCCAGTTTCGCTTTTACCGATAATTGGGGTAATTGCTGACGCCATCTATCTGACTATTGCCAAAGCCTTTTTGCGTCGATTTGGTCGGTTTACCAGTCGCGAGTTCAACTGGTTTATGTTTGCCTCCGTTATTTTGATATTGGCAGTGCTAATGCCTTTCATTGGCGAGCTCCCTGTTTGGTCAGAAATAAAAAAGACCGCCCCATGGCTACTGGGAGCAGTGGTTTTAGCCTGTCTTCACAACACACTTTTTTATTGGGCGCTGGAGCGCGAGAAAATCTCCGAAATAGAACCGTTTCTGTTGTTCAATCCACTAGCGGGAATTATGATTGCCGGAATTTTTTATCCCAGCGAACGATTTGTGCAGGTTTACATTGCCATTGTCATCGCTAGTATAGTTTTGCTCTGGAGTCATTTCCGACGTCATAGAGTAGCTTTAAGCGACGGATTGTTGGCTATTTTAGCGTTCATTATTGTTAGCAGTTTTGAGCTGGTTTTTTTAAAACAGCTACTAGCTGTTTATGATCCGCTAAGTCTTTATTTTGTACGGTGCGTGTTTGTGCTGATTGGGTTAACAATTCTAGTTAAGCCACGATTATTTATTTTGAAATCTCATCATCTTCGATGGTTTGGCGCAATTGGAGCACTCGTCGTGGTAGCGGTTTGGGCGACCTACTCCGCTTTCAAACTGCGGGGATTATCTGAAACCTTATTCGTCTTCACCCTCTCTCCTATTTTAGTTTATTGGTTCTCGGCAATGTTTTTAAAAGAAAAATGGCAGATCAAAAATATCGTCGCAAGTGCGGCAATTGTCGGTCTAGTAATTTGGATTACTCTGCTAAAATAAAAAGCTATGACAATTATTGATACTCACGCCCATCTCAACTTCTCCCAATTTCATCCCGATCTCGAGGTGGTAATTGACCGAGCGTGGGGGGAGGGGCTGGAAGCGATTATTAATATCGGCACAGATCTTCCTACTTCACAAGAGTCAATCAATTTAGCTTCTCGCTATACTAATATTTACGCCACCGTCGGATTACATCCTCACTCCGCCGATGATTGGGAAAAGCAATTCAACGGACTTAAACAACTCGCTCGCCAACCCAAAGTCGTAGCCATTGGTGAAATTGGACTAGATTACTTTCGCAACCTTTCTGCCCACGATCAACAGATTGCCGCTTTTACCGCCCAGCTCAATTTAGCGCTTCGGGTTAGCAAGCCAGTAGTACTGCACTGTCGCGACGCTTATACTGAAATGTTAACGCTACTGGAAAGTGATTATATCCCTCATCTCAATGG
The DNA here is from genome assembly GCA_964350005.1 of uncultured Candidatus Saccharibacteria bacterium. Classification (GTDB taxonomy): domain Bacteria; phylum Patescibacteriota; class Kazan-3B-28; order Kazan-3B-28; family Kazan-3B-28; genus JAKLDB01. Next base: position 28,652 of record CAYGIK010000001.1, on the reverse strand, counting down.
TCGCCTCCCCGGCGTTATTCACTCTTTCGCTGCCGGCCCCGCCTATGCCCAACGCTTTCTAAAACTGGGTTTCTACATCGGAATAAATAATATGATTACCTATCCCCAAAATACTTCTCTAGAGGAAACGGTGAAAATTATCGGTTTGGATCGGATAATTTTGGAAACCGATTGTCCATTTCTCCCCCCCCTTCATCTCAAGGGAAGGCGATGTGAACCTACCAACATAGTTGATGTTGCCCGCAAAATAGCCGACATTAAAGGTGTGCCCGTGGATGAAGTAGAGAAAATCACCACTGGTAACGCCCGAACCCTATTCAACCTCAATGAGTAAACCCGATATCAACACTCCAGTTTTTTGGCTACAAGATGCCGGTTACTCGGCCTATTTGGTAGGCAACCAGGTTCGAGATCGGTTGATTGGTATTGAGTCGGACCGAACTGATGTTGATATTGCCACCAATGCTCATCCTGACCAAGTTGTTAAAGTATTAGGACGCAATAACATTACCCCCACCATTGTTGATGAAAAATTTGGCGTAGTATCTTTCACCTACGCCCAAGTTCATTTTGAAATTACTACTTTTCGTCACGACATTTACCGCAAAGAACTAGAATTGGTTAAACGTTATCCAGACGAAATCAAATTTGTATTAGTTGCCGCCCAAGATGCACCTCGTCGTGATCTAACCGTCAACGCCATCTACTTGAATCCCAAAACCGGAAAATATTTAGACTATGTCGGAGGGTTGGAAGACATCAAGAAAAAACGAATCCGCATTATCGGCGACCCCTTAGTTCGTTTGCAGGAAGATCCCATTCGCATCTTGCGGGCAATTCGATTTCGTCATCTGCTCGGGTTCAAATACGATAACGCGACTTGGTCAGCCATTCAAGTCAGCGGTGGTTTACTCAAAAAAGTTTCCCCCAATGTGGTAAAAAAAGAACTCCAAAAACTTCAGACTATCCCCCGCTATCGTGCAGCTCGAGCGGAATTGGTCAAACTTGGCATCATCAAAAGCACCTAAATCAAATTGTTTGAGTTTGCTGTTGAACTGCAGGTTTCGTTACTGTCAAAATATCGTCTGGAAACACCAGCCGATTTTTTTCAATCCGTAATATTCGATTCGCCGGTAAAACCCAGTCACTGTTTAGCGTTCCCAAAATAGTTGGTGACTGAACATAATATTGCTGAATAGTTGAACCGATAGTATCAAATACAAAGTCAGACACCACACCAAGCAATTTGCCTGTTTCAGTTTCTGCTCGAAATCCGGTTAGCTCCATTCGGTTATCTAACAGTTCCGTCAATCCCGCAATCTCGTCGGGGGCAATTACTGCGGTTTGGCTTTGCACTACAATCATTTTTGGAGCGTATTCTACGATGTCAGACGGAACAACCACCTTCATTTTTTGCCACGCACCAAACTTGGTCAGCGTGAACGCGACCAGTTTTTGTTGAATAGGGCTAACTACCCAGCTAACAATCTCCCCGAGCATTTCACCAGTTTCCAAATCGAGCACGGGTAGTTGGTGGATGTCGGTTATTCTTCGTAGATTCATCCCGTTACAAACCCTCCTCTCCCACCATTATAAAGCCCACCCTGCCATTTCAATACTGCTATAATGGACTTTGTATGACGCATATTATCAGTCGTTATCTTGTTTGGGTGTGGTTACCACTAGCTTTATCTTTGAGCGGGTGTATTTTCTCTCGCCCAACACCAGACGAGGTCATCACTAAATTTGCCCAAGCCTCTTCCACTCTCGCCACCTTTCAATACAAGACCGACTTGAATCTTGCTGGTCGTTTGCCAATCGCTATCGTCGAGGGAGCGAGTAACGCCACAGTTAAATTGGTCGGCAGTGCCAACAACCAAAATCCTAACAGTCCTCAATTTACTTTGCAGGCGAGTATTTTAGGGACAGCTTCGGCGGGAGGATTTAGTATCAACGGCGACTTGGTGAGCGTCGGCGACTACACTTATTTTCGAATGACCAATTTGTCCCTGCCTACCCTTGCCCCCGTATCACTGGGTGCAAGTAGTCGATGGTACAAAGTTCGTCATATTGCAACAGCTAGCCCCAACGAAAGAAAACTGGGAGTTTTGGAGAAAACTACTTTTTCTACCGAACAAATCGAACAACTTCGAAAGCTTATTGCCGATACATCATTGTTTGAAGTGACAGAGGTTTTGCCCGATGCGACAGTGGGTGGTCAAAGGTCGTATCATTATCGCGCTAAATTCAAAGCAGAATCTATTACGAGTTTGAGCCAGCAAATTAGCTCTCTTCTGGGCGTTCCGATGACTGAACAAAATTTGAACAACTTGTCCGACTATCAGCCGGAGCTATGGGTTAACAAACGGACATTTCAACTGTCCCAATTCAAATTAACAGGACTGTATCAGACAGATGGAGTCCCAACTGTTTTTGATTTGACTCTCGGGCTTTCTCATCACAACGAAAAACTGACTATTACTCCACCAAAAGAATCGGAGGAGCTTGATCCAAAACAGTGGCTTGTCCAACGACTACCACTATAAGTTTGACACTACACAGTTCTTTTACTAAAATCAGCCAGACAAGTAGGGGTCCGTAGCTTAGTGGTAAAGCAGTTGCCTTTTAAGCAATTGATGCAGGTCCGATTCCTGCCGGACCCACCAAAACAACAAATCGCCCATCGGGCGGTTTTGTTGTTTGACGGTCTGTCTGAATTGAACCTTTGGCGTTAGCCAATAGGTTCGCGCACGATGCCACTATATGAATTTGTTGTCTTCCTGACCGTGGCGAGTGAAGGGCCCCCGCAGTCAGCGGGGAAAATCTTACTGCCCCGAAGGGGCCCCTTTGGGGCCGGACCCACCAG
>CAYGIK010000001.1:3538-25686 GCA_964350005.1 uncultured Candidatus Saccharibacteria bacterium | reverse complement strand
TACCTTATTGCAGCGAACGGCGGGGCCCCACACCAGTGGGGAAACAATTCCTGCCAATTTAATAAGTGAAGGGCCCCCGCAGCCAGCGGGGAAAATCTTACTGCCCCGAAGGGGCCCCTTTGGGGCCGGACCCACCAGAACGAAAAAACGGCTTGCCTGTTTTTTTGTTGTGGTACGGTCCCAGAATCGGACCTTGCCGAAGGCATAGGTTCGCACACGAGACCACTCTAAAATATTGGAAATTGGAGATTGGACATTACGGCGAAGCCGTTTAGAATACAAGGTATGCGGAAGTGGCTCTTAGTTAGTCTAAGTGTAATTTATCTCATCCAGTGGGTGCCTTCCGTTTCGGCAGTCACACCTTTGCAAATCGCTGGGGTAATTTTGGGTGATGCTCATTCCGCTCTGACTATTCAACAAACCACCCCTAACGATCCGCTCTTTTTTTCCCAATCTTATCTTTCAATCATCAACACCCCCTCTGCTTGGTCGGCAACTACGGGCAGTAATATCCCTATCGCAGTCATTGATACCGGCATCGACTTGTCTCATGAGGATTTGGCGGGCAAGCTTTGGATAAATGTAAATGAAATCCCAAATAACGGAATTGATGACGATCGTAACGGTTATGTGGACGACTACAACGGTTACAATTTTTTAAACAACAATACCGACCTGCAGGACACCCATGGTCATGGTACCGGCGTTGCCAGCATTATTGCGGCTCAAACTAATAACCGCAAAGGTATGGCTGGAATTAACTGGCGAGCATCAATTATGGTGTTGAAAGCGCTTAACTCCGCCGGAGGTGGAGACTTTAACACGGTCGCGAGAGCAGTTCGCTATGCCGCCGACAATGGCGCCAAAATAATTAATATGAGTTTTGGGGCGGTGGACAATTATCCCGATTTATCCAACGCGGTCAATTACGCTCTCGACAGACAAATTACAATTGTTGCCGCCGTCGGCAACAATCATGGTCAAGGAATCTTTTATCCCGCTGCTTACAATCAAGTCATCGCGGTAAGTTCGGTCAGTGACGGCGGACAAATCTCTACTTTCAGCAATTATGGTACGGGTGTTGATTTGTCTGCTCCTGGTGAAAATATTCTGATGGCTGGTTTGTCCGCCAATAGCAATAATTATGTTCGTGGCTCTGGTTCATCATTTGCCGCCGCTGAAGTTACTGGCGTAGTTTCCCTACTATTAGCTCTTTATCCCAACCTTTCCCCCGCTCAAGTAAGCTCAATTCTCAAAAACACAGCAGTATCTTTAACCAATGACCAAAATGATATTTATGTCGGTGCCGGTCGGGTAGATGCCGGACGAGCAATCAATTACCGCCCCCGCAATTTAATTGGGAGAGTCAGTTTCAATCGCACGATAGTTCCCGCCGACGGGCTGACTTCCGCAGTCGTCACCCTTGCGGTCAATGACGAATTCAGTCAATCCCAACCTAATTTATCTATTACACTTCGTGCCAACGGAACCAATAATTTAGTTAACGGAACTCTCGCTGGTGGTGATATTAATTTAGGTGTCACCAATTATCAGGGTCAAATTAGTTTTACCCTTGCTTCTAATGTGGCGGAAATAAAACGACTGGATTTTTTCAGCGGAGCAAACACAGTTCAATTGTCTTCATCTGGTAGTTTGATTTTTAATGTTGCGAGTGGAATGAAACACTCAATGAGCTGGGTGCGTCAAAGCCCCTATCCCACTATGCATCTGGGTGACACTGCCAAAATTTGGGTAGAAGTAAAAAATACCGGCAATGTAGCATGGATTAGCGACAAATCAGCAACCAACGCCAAAGGTCAGATGCGTCTTGGTACCGATCGCCCCGCCAATCGGGAAAGTGGTTTTTATGATGTAAATTCTTGGGTTTTGAAAAATCGTCCCACCATAATGACTCCAAACATAGTACGCCCCAACGAAGTTGCTCGTTTCGAAGTTACTCTTCGTGCTAACCAAAATGGTAAGTTTCGGGAATACTTCCGCCCTGTGGTTGAATATATTACTTGGCTGAACGATTTGGGTATCTATTGGGACATTACCGTCACCAACCCCAACATCTTTGATATCAACAATATATTCAATTCCTACACCAGCACCAAACTTTCCGAGTATTCAGCCGACATTCGCGGGAAAACTAATAACATCACTCTCGCTCCCAATCAAAGCGCGGGGATGTGGTTGGATTTGGTCAATATTGGTTCTGCCACATGGATGCCAGCCGGCGCCGATTTGAAAAATACCGGTGCAGTACGATTGGGAACTGCCACCCCACGCGATAGAACAAGCTCCTTCTATTCGTCATCATGGCTTTCACCTAATCGCGTAATGGGAGTAGGAGCAATGGTATCGCCAAACGGGACAATAGAAATGAGTTTTCCCGTCAAAGCTCCCGCCAAGACGGGTATCTATCAGGAGAACTTTCAACTAGTCTCCGAATATATCGGATGGTTCGGACCGGTATTCGGATGGACCATTACTGTGAAATAATAGGATAGATGCAAGACTTTATTCAACCTATAATTCTTGGTCTGGTCCAAGGACTCACCGAATTTCTCCCTATCAGCTCGTCGGGACATTTGGTTATTACTCGCGAAGTGTTTGGTTGGGCAGACCAAGGCGCTTTGTTTGACGCGGTACTACACCTTGCTACCGTAGTCGCGATTTTGATTTACTTCCGCGCCGACTGGCTGAGCATTTGGGCGAGTCTTAATCCAAAATCCGCCAGTCATTCCGCCGTTCAATCCCGCCACCTGCTTTTACTACTTGCCGTTTCAACTGTTCCGGCAATTGTTGGTGGCTTCCTCTTCCCCCAGCTTTTTATCGAACAGGGTCGTGGGCTAACAACTATCGCCGGCTTGATGATTTTTACCGGTTTGATGTTTATTCTCGTTGAGCGCATTGCTCGTGGCAAAAAAAACTTAAGCAAGCTAACTTTCTTTGATGCGTTGAGCATAGGTATCGCCCAACTTGGCGCGATGCTCCCCGGCATTTCCCGTTCCGGCGCAACAATCATTACAGGACTGTACATCGGACTCAAGCGGGAAGAAGCCGCTCGTTACGCTTTTTTGCTAGGCGTTCCCGCATTAGCCTTGGCTGGTGGTTATTCACTTTTTCAAATGGAGTCAGGACAAACGGCGGTCAATTGGATGTTTCTTGGGATTGGCTCCGGAGTGTCGTTGATTAGTAGTCTCATTGCCATAACGATAATGATGCGTTTTCTGAAAAATAACAAACTTTATGTCTTTGCGGGGTACATGATTGCCGTCGGAATCGCTCTACTAGTGTTCAAATTTTCCCATATTGAGCTTCCCTTTTTCCAGCTATAATGAAGCCATGGAAAATCGGATTGTGGATGCCAAAATCCAAGTGGAGGATACTGAGCTGGACACTCACTTGCGCCCCCGCAGTTTTGATGGGTATATCGGGCAGGAACAGGCAAAAGCAGGCCTTGCTATCGCCATTGCGGCCGCCAAACAGACTGGTGAGCCCCTTGACCATGTCCTGTTGTTCGGGCCTCCAGGATTGGGCAAAACCACTCTTGCCACCATCATCGCCAACGAAACGGGCGTAAGTATTCGCCCAACTTCTGGTCCCGCCGTCGAACGCGCTGGCGACCTTGCTGCTATTCTCACCAATTTGCAGGAAGGAGATATTCTGTTTATTGATGAAATCCACGCACTAAGCCGAGCGGTGGAAGAGGTGTTGTATTCAGCAATGGAAGATTTTTGTTTTGATATTATGGTCGGCAAAGGGCCGTCGGCTCGTTCACTGAAACTCACTTTGCCCCGTTTTACTTTGATTGGCGCCACTACTCGCGCTGGTGCATTATCCTCTCCCCTGCGCGATCGGTTTGGTGCAACTTACCGATTGGATTTTTATACCGAAGCAGAAATTGAAAAAATTCTTCATCGTTCCGCCCGAATTTTAAAAATAGATTTGCCTGCGGATTGTGCGGGACTTATCGCCCAATGTTCCCGCCGTACTCCTCGTACTGCTAACCGCATTTTAAAACGCGTACGGGAATACGCGCTAGTCAAAAACAACGGCAGAGTTAGCTTGGACATTGTCCGCGCAACTTTGAAAATGCTCACTATCGACGAAGCGGGTCTGGACGAGGTGGACCGCAAAATTCTTTCCACAATTATTGAACAGTTCAAAGGCGGACCAGTGGGCGTCAACTCCATCGCCGCGTCCATTTCCGAAGAAACTCAAACTATTGAAGATGTTTATGAGCCGTATTTACTACAGGCGGGCTTTCTTCACCGCACCGCCCAAGGGCGACTTGCTACAGAGTTCGCCTATAAACATTTGAATATCCCTCTACCCGCCAGCAAAGTATCTCCCCTGTTATGATTACACTAATAATTTTTTATGTCTTTTTGCTTCTGCTGGCGCTTGTTTATGTGGCGATTAATTGTTTTCATTTAATTAAATTTCGATTGCCATTCAGAGGAGATTATTCTCTTACTTTGTTGAGTTTTTATTTGTTTATAATCATCGGTATTATCGCCGGTTCGATTTCTCTCGCCATAATCACTTATTACTTATAGTTAAAATGGAAGACTTACATATTACCGATAATCCTGTTCAATCAATTCAGGTTTATCGACCACACATTCTTGACTTACTAATGCCTACACTTTGGTCATTGTTGATGCTTCTCCCTATCCTACTAATTATTTTGGCAGTTAACGCCGTGGGGCTAACCGACCAGCCGTTACTAAAGGCGGGTGAGTGGCTGTTCGGCGGTTTGTATTTAGTATTTGTCGGAAGCTATTTTATGATGAATGTCAATTTTTGGTATATGGATGCATGGATTATTATGCCCACTGGGCTGATGGATGTTCAACTTACTTCTCTTTTTAATCGGCGGGTTGCCCAACTTGGCTGGAATCAAGTGCAGGATGTTCAAGTGCTTACCACAGGCGTATTAGCAACATTGTTTGGTTACGGCAACATTCGAATTCAATCGGCGGGCAAAGAGGGCATATTTACAATGCGGGCAATTTCCAACCCCAGAGCTGTAGCGAACCTCATCGACGAATTAAGAGCAAACAGTCAGCAGACAGCTCAAGATTCCCCGCCCACCAATACTGATTTGCCTACCAATCCAACTCCACCTCAGCCGTTTTCTAGTAACTTAAGCAACTTTTCGGACGGCGGATAAGAGCAATTTTGCTGTTTCGGATTATTTTCACGACCCAACCCCCGAGTCTTGACTTTTTTGTAAATTTGTAGTATAATAACATAACATTTGAAAATTGCCGTAAGGTACAATAAAAACAAATACCAAACCTCGCGAATGCAAAATTTTTGGCTAAAAATTAAAGGGTTATTTCAGAAGCCTAAAAGTCGCTATAAGGTTATCCTTACAATTGTCGGTGCCACCACTCTAGTATTGGTGGTGCTTTTTAGTGGTGGTATCGATAATTTATTGAGAATCTTCGGTCCTCGAGCTTTCAATTTATTATGGAACAATCAGACTAGTCTAGGTACTGACCGTGCCGAAGGAGCAACGGTCCAAGTCAAAAGGGACGGAAGAATTTATTTATATGCGTTAGGCGGACTACAGAAAGCAGGCGACGGCGTACCTACTTATCTTAATTCGGTGGAGTATGCCGAGCTTAATAGTTCTGGTGATATTTCTGGGGGATGGAGATTTGCCGAACCGATGATATCGGAACGAGCTGGTTTGCGAGCCGTTGTTTATAATGCTAACCCGAGTGACGGCAACGATGACTATATTTATGCTGTTGCGGGTGATTTTCATATCCCCCCCTCCGGTAGCTTTGGTCCATGGACAGTACTGCAGTCAGAAATAGGCACCAATTTGGCAAGTTATCTGGCGTCAAAAAACACCAGCTACAGTGTTGTCCAGTGGCAACAGCTTATCGAAAGTGGAGCAGTGAGTCTATTTTTGGGTACCGGAGGAGTTCAGAATTTTTCAGTTCCCGACGCCAATCAGTATATTTCTGGTTCCAGTCAACCCATAGTCAATGCCAAAAACTGGAATTGGGTCTTACCGCCTGATGTATGGAAGTGGAGCGGCGGAGTCGGCACACTGGATCTTCAACTATCAGTTAGTATCGGCAGTGGCGAACCTCTTCCCTACTCTACCGTTGAACGGTTCAATTTAAATACTAAACAATGGGAACCAGTCAGTATTCTGACTGATGTTAACTATTATCCTGAAGTCGCCATTATTGGCGGGAAGCTACACATTACAGGTGGTGTTTACGGAAAATTATTTGAAGCCAAAGAAGCTGGAGATTTCTCCAGCAGTTGGGGAACATTTGATAGTAGTTTGGGGGGTAGTGGTACCGGCGGTGAAACTGACGGTGGTACTACGGGTGGAACTACTGGCGGTGGGGTTGGTGGCGACGGTGTAATGTCTCCGCCTCCAGTCGAAAATGTTCCCCCTGACAATTCCAGCAATATTGATAATACTAGCGGTACTGGTGATATCGGCGATGGAACCACCGAAAATGTTACGCCAGCCACACCAACTCAACCAGCTCTGCCGAGCGTGATTGGTCTTTTGCGTCAATTTTTCAATCTCGATGGCGCATTCGCTCAAACCATTGACCCAACCAAGCAAAAAGATTTTGATGTTTGGTTAAGATTTTCCAATCTGCCAAAAGTTGGCAAAGGATTTGTTTATTTATCCAATTCCACTCCACTTTGGATCGGTACGGGATGGGTTACCGCTCCCCCTGAAACACAATATGAATGGAGGGAAACAATAGTTGAAACCACCCATGTAATTTGGGACGGTAGTGGAATAAGAATAGTTAAAGCCGGAGAAATTCTTCGCTACCGAGCCGCGATAGAAACTACACAAATTGCTTACCCTCCGCCCAACCCCGTGGGTATTTATTCTCAATCACTAATCAATGGTTCTTTCTGGACAACCACCAGCATTGCTTATACTTACGATTTAACAGCTTCAACTTGGACTTCGGGCGAATTGCCCGATACCACCGCTTACAGTTCTTACACAACCATCAATAATTTAAATGGCAAGTTTGTAAAAGTTGGGGCAATTAGATTAGACATTCAAGCTATTGGTGGCGGAATGATGCGTCCCAGCGTCAGTTTAGCTCCACTTGCTCAAGGCCGTTACGGTCACCAGATGGTTAACTTTAGCGATTCCATAAACGCAGTTTCTGGAACCTATATTTTTGGTGGTGCAAGTGTTGGAAGTGGCCGTTATAAACAAAACCCTCTGGGCGGTGGCGATATTTATACTGGTGTTTCTCCATTTTGGGCGGTTGAAGGCATACACCCCATTATCGCCACCGGTACTGCTAATACTCGATACCAATACACAGCGCCTGTAAGTTTGACGCTGGATGGAACAAACTGGATAGCGGGAAGTAGCGTACTGGCGTTCAAGAATGTTAATGGTTCTGTGCAAGGTAGAGCTTTTCACCAAATTGCCAAACTAACTGATAGCCAAAATTCCCTGTTGGCGGTCGGAGGACTAATTAATAGTTTTATTACTCCAATTAGCTTCAAAGCCGTTCCCACCAGACAAGTCTATCAACTGAATAATATCGCCACAGGATGGTCGGCGAAGACTCCGCTTGCACAGGATATTTATTCTCCCACCGTAATGGCGTCGGGGAACAAAGCGGTTATAGCGGGCGGAGCGATTGATTTTCCATCTCAACCACATCCTCAAAGTACTGCCTATTGGCCCAACTATACTGTTACCGCTACTGGAGCGACTTACATTTGGGATAACGAAACTTGGGCATCTTCGGGCTCTATGATTAATCACGGCAATTTGCTGGGATACAGTTTCGCTTCAGTTGCCACCCAAGATCCCGTTAACTCCTACAACTCACTTTATGTATTAGGTGGCTACAACCCAGTTAGCAAACTAAGTAATAAACTTGTGGAAAGATTCCAACTAAGCGCGGTTAATCCGCAGGAATTCAGCGCCACCAACTCTACCGTTGAGGTTTCTGACTCACCGGCGGATGCCAACGGCACCGATACAGCGACCGTAGTTATCACAGTAAAGGACGGTTATGATAACCCGATTACAAGCGGTCGCTACCAAGTTGGATTGGCAATTTATAACCCACCAACTCGCTTGAATTACGGTTACCTGCGCGCCAAAGATATTATCTTGCCAGACACATCTCAAGCTCCAGTATCTCCCGACGGCAATGGGCAAGTTACATTTACTGTAAAATCAACCGAGTCCACTGCGCCGGGGATCGCTTACTTCCAAGTACAGATTTCTGACACAGAGAAGAAGCCTAGCGTTGCACCTTACAATTTACGAGCCGAAGTAGAATTTGTTCCCGCCATCACTTCAGTTGAGCCAAACTTTATTCAACCCGGTCGTTCCGTTGATGTGGAAGTCTATGCTTACGGTACGCACTTTTCCCCTCCTGTAAGTACACCTAACTATGCTCGAGGCACTAATGTAAGATTATCAAAAGTAATTTCAGGAATCACTGCATCAGTTTCGGCTAGTGTTATCCCAGCCAGAACTTCTAGCCAAAGCACGGTCAAGATTAAACTGGTGAATTCTACAGGCGGTCCTGACATTGGCAAAACAGTTCAGTTATCAATTGACGGTGGCGGTAGTTTGAGTAGCTCTTCTCTCACAACCGATGCTAGGGGAGAAGCCACAGCTATTTACACCAGCGATACTACTGCTGGACTAGTAAAAATCCATGCCACCGGCAGCGGTCATTCAACTTACACTTTCATTTTCAAGACGGATGTTTACGGCAATAACGGATATGCCATTTCAGTTCAGGCGGATCCCGTTACACTAACTGCCGGTAGCGGAAGATCCTCAACTGTTACGGCTACCTATTTGAAATATGGCTCACCTGTTCCGAATGAATCAATTGAACTTTATGCGGTCTCGACAGGCGATGTTACTACTCTAACTCCAATCAGTGCTGAAACGAATAGTAATGGCCAAGCACAATTCACTTATCAGGCAACTGGCACGGAAGGAATTGTCCGATTTGTAGCACTTGGCAAACGCGACACAATTCCAGTAGTCGGTTGGGGCATACTTCACCAAACTCCGGCTAACACAGCGAATCAGGTAACAATTAGTAATATTAGAGTTCCTAACCCCAACACGGAACCTACTTACTTAATTTTTACCGCCACTGCACCTGCCAACCTAGCTGATGGGCAATACACTTTGGTAATCAGTTCTTGGCTTCACGATTACAATATTCCCCCGAGGATTACTTGGGAGGAAGTAGTTTCTTACCCGTTCTCTGTTATTTCCACCACCTCCGGTATTTTGAGTTATCAGCCAAAAGAATCCGACCGTGGCAAAACAGTGGAAGATTTTATTGTTTATGGCGGGACAGACACTGATTTTCTGTTGGGTTCTACTCAACTGATTTTCACTCCGATTGGCACTTCTTCTTCAAACATTACATCCACCGTCACATCCACCCCAAACTCGCACGAGCTTCACGCCACATTAGTAATTCCCGATAATGCCTATTTGGGCTACTGGAATTTCAAAGTTAAAACTGTATTTGTGGGAGCTCCGTCAAAAGAATGGTCAGTTGCCGGTGATACCGATTTCAAAGTCACCGAACCTCTCGAAAACTTGCTCGATTTGGAGCTTTCTACCGTGTCGGCAGTACCTCGCTATGTTCCAACTTCTACTGATGGAAGTAAATTTTCTCGCGTGACAGTTACACTGCGCGATAAAGATTTCAACGGGCTTTCTGGCCGGTTGGTGTCTGTTACAAGTAATCGTACTGATGACGATACAATTGTTGCTATAAACGATGTCACTGACCCCAAGGGTCGGGCGATGTTCAAAGTATGGTCTGACAAAGCGGGGCTTAGCACAATCACCGCTGACAGCGAAGGAATCACTATTGGTGAAGCCGACATTCAGTTTGAAAGCTCAACTAACACTACGCTTATCCCAGTCACTCTTAGTATCAAAGTTCCTCTTCAGGCCAACGCTTACGATCGGCAAGTAAAACTTTTCTTGCTGGAAAAGACTGTCGGTCAGAAGCCAACTATTGATGAGGCATATTTCACCAACTCTTTTGACATAATCACAGAGCTTGAATTACCCCGTATGTATTTGCACAAAGGCAAAGATTACACACTATGGGCAAAGAGCCGTTACCATTTAGCACGAGTAGAAGACTTCACTACTAGCGGTGCAACCATTTCAGTTGACTTCACAAAGAGTACGCCCGATAATCTTTCCGGTGGCTTACTCATCGGTGATTTCAGGGGAACTCCAGACAAGTGGCTGTCAGCTTTCCATGACAACAAAATCAATGTGATGGACTTCTGGCTGCCGATTAGCAAATGGAATGTTGATGATTTAATTGCCAATATCAACAGAGGTTCGGGAGCGGGTCAAGATTACAAAGTTAATAACTTCGACCTTGGATTCCTAATTCGCAACTTCGGGTCAGGCGCTCCCCTCCCGTAATCCCCCTTTGTCATCCTCCGACTTGCGTAGTCCCTCCGTAGCTCCTGTCATTCCGTAGCCTTGGCGAAGGAGGAAGGATGATTGGCGAAGGGGGAATCGGAGGATCCATGGATTCTCTGGTTCCATCCTTCGCTTTTCAAGCTACGGAGGACTGACGCAAGCCAGAGAATGACAAAAAAGAAAAACAAAAATAAAAAACATTCGTCATCCTGGTAAGCGAAGCGCATCCAGAATCGTATGAAAAATCATTCCAACAAAAAATAAAAAACATTCGTCATCCTGAACTTGCTTGCCCGTCCGTAGCAAAGCGTAGGAGGGATTCAGGATCCAGACAAAAAAACAAAAACAAAAATGAAAAATAGATTCCAAAAAACCACCGCCATTCTGCTCGCCCTGTCTCTAGTGACAGGCGTTTTTGGCAACCTCCCCGTCCTCGCCCAAACCACTGGTACCACTGCAACCACTGACTACAACAAAAACTACGCAATGGTTCTGACCGGCGCCGGCATTAAAAACAAAGATGGGAACTACAAAGTGTATGCGACTAGCCAAAGAAAAGATGGTACCTATAATTATGCCTTCGAAGCTTATTGGGGCATCCACTCCCGATATGGACATACTGCTACCAAGCTTCAAGACGGGCGTGTTCTAATCACCGGTGGCACAAATGGATTTTATGCCATTGCCGGAGCAGTTTCCTATGACCCCAAAACTGGCGACACCAAATTTGTTTCCGACATGCGCTACCCGCGCGTTTGGCACACAGCCACTCTTCTCCCAGACGGTAATGTGCTAATTCTCGGCGGCCAAACTTGGAAGCCCAACTGGAATGACTACAATGCACCGCTGGAAACACTTATAAAATGGTTCTACCAGCTCACCAACCGCTGGGAGCCGCAGACAGAAGGAGGCGATCCCCTCAACAACGGAGAGGTATTCTTGGCCAAGAAAAATAAGTTCGTCACCCTCCGCGAATACTTCCGTCTTAATGATGTCTTCGGCTATTCACAATCTTCTGGGGACGAACCAACCATGCTAAGTTGGCGCAGCGGCCACACCGCTACGTATTTGCCTATAACCAATCAAATATTAATTGTTGGGGGTGGTCTCCCTGACCCCAAATACAATCCACCAGAAGGAGATGATCGGACTGGCGGCCTAGCCCAAAAAGATGTTCCAACAGCAGAGCTAGATCTTTACCTTAATCAACCATATCTTCGTTCAGAAACATCGCTATATGCCACCCTAACTGTGTCTTTGGAAGATGATAACTACCCCATCGACCCATTCAACTCTGCTGATGTCAGTGTCCGGATATTGGGTAGTGCAAGATTTTCTTTCGTAGATTCCAAAGAGCTAACTTTCAACGCGGATATGACCGAAGTTTCTTTTACTCTTCGGCCTCAAACCAACCCCAATAAACGCAAATTTAAAATCAGCGGATACGGCATCGAAGACACAGATATGACCGCAGTTGCCATCGAAGCCACCGCCCAATACCAGAAAGCTGAATTCAGCAAAGTTATCTATGTGAAGCAGGTGGAGCCAGACGAACAGGCAGACAAAACAACCACTTCCAGCTCCAACAAAACTTCAACTAGCCAAACCCAATCCGCTGAAATTAAAGAGAAAGCTGGTATTGGCGCCAAACAAGAGCCGGTTGAAAAAATCTTTTCTTTCTACAAACCTAATACCAATCTGGGTGGTGAGTTGCTAGACTTAAACACTGGCAAGTTCGTTCCTTTGCAAGAAAAAATCCCTAACAGTTCTGGTCATAGCGCTCTAGCGCTAAACGACGGGAAGGTGCTTTTGGCCGGAGGCGACTTTACTACCGCCACCATCTACGACTCAACCAGTCACATCTTCTCCCCGATTTCCCCGCTCACAATCTTCAACACAGATATTGCTCTTTTGCCAATCACCGACTCTTCTCGCAGAACAACCAAAGTAATTCTCTTTGGCGGAACCCGCAAGAATGATGGACCATTCGATGTAGTCACTCAGAAACTTTTCTATAATAAGAAAAACGGCTGGAAAGATCCCAACAACATCAAAGCCAAACTTCGCCACAATGGTTTTGCGGAGTTCGATGTATTTGATATCACCACCCAAACCATTACCCACACTTCTCCACCCAAATATATTGGCAAAACTGCCGAAGAAGTCTCCGAGCTAAAAATCACCAACTTCATGCAGGTCTTTACCCAAAAAGTGCGCCAAGCCCTTGACTGGCTGGAGCTGAGGACGGGTATGTTAGAGGGAGCCAACGTTCGTTCGGCTGCCTTAATCAAAGACAACCAATTCTTTATCGGAGCCTCTGGGGGATCGAGTATCTATGACGCCAACGCGAACACCATCGAGGTGCTGAACAATGCTTCTCATCTGATACCGGTTTTTAGGGTCAAGAAGGAATCCGCCCTCTTCGAACACTACGTCCCAGAATGGCGCATAGCCAAAGGGAGCGTAAAAGTCTATCCCTACACCCAAGCTACTTCCATCGGTAACGGCAAAGTTCTCATTACTGGTGGAAGAGTGCAGCCAATGAAATACCCTACTGCCGTTACTCACTCGTTTCATGGTCTCGAATTCACCGAAGCCAAAGTAAGAGAACTAAAGAGGATTACAGACAGCATGGCAACTGTCACAGACAACCTCAAATTTTTTGCTGGCACTCCTCCCTTCCTAGGGACGCTTTATTTTGCGGCATTCTTGGGCCCCACACTAATCGCAAAATCTTTGCTCATGATAGCTGGTTTCAATATTGCCTGGGACAGGCTGCTAGAAGATGACTATCCTCCAACTGGCTGGTTCAAATCGGTCGCATCCCGCAACGCCTGGGTTTTTGAACCAAGTCCTATTCCCATTTCTCAAAATACATCTACCGGAATCCAACCCCTCCCCCCTGCTCCCGATGGTCAAACAAATACCAACACAGAAAAACGAACCTCTACTGTTTGCCGCCAAACTATGGCTGGTGGGCAATCAACGCTTGGCATTATTAGCACGTCTATTTGTCGGACAACCAAAGATGGTGCCAAATATTATTATTGGCAATATAGTTGGGATACTAATCGCGATGAGACTTTCGATATATTTAAAAAAGTACCCTTTGCGGGCACTGCCGAACAGGGAGAGTCTCTTCTTCTAAATCGATAAAAACTTCCAATGAAGAACATTCAGCAAAAAATAATTTCTGTTGAAACCGCTTTCTGTCTAGTGGGTATTGTTTTGATGGTTGGCGTAATACTGTGGAGCGAGACCATCAACGAGCTGATTCCAACTAACCAACCAATTATTGCCGAAGCAATGCCAGTTCAGACCGCTTCAATTGCGACAACCTCCGCTCCAATCGCTAGCGTTCCTGACGAAAATATCGACACTATCATCAACATCAACGATCCACGCAACTACCGCGTGGTACCAAAAGACATCATGCCGGGGCAAGCTATCCTCGAAGGCAAAACCACCAAATTCCTCTTGGGCTTTTAGCCCAGTTAACAGTTAAAAGTTAATAGTGAATAGTTTCAGTAGGGCATCCTGCCCTTTTTGTTTTGTCATTCTCCGACTTGATCGGAGAATCCATGGATCCTCTGGTCCCTCCTTCGCGCAAGGCTTCTGACGGGCGAGCCAAGCCAGAGGATGACAGCTGCTCACAACTCATTATCGTAGATCATTCCGAAGCCCCGAAGGTCATTCCGTAGCTTTAGCGGAGGATGATTGGCGTAGGATGACTCGCGACTCGTAACTCGTCACTCGTTACTTCTTCGCTTTTGTAATATTCGCTCCGCGTAAATACAGTGGAAAAATCGGAACAAACTTTCTCTTCTTTCCTAACCCGTCGCAGATCCTTCGAAGCCTTGGCGAAGTAGGACTAACCTGCTTGCCCGTCCGTAGCTCTCGAGCGAAGGAGGACTGACCCGCTATATTCAACATCCTCGTCATACGCTCTACCCGCGGAATCTCGCCCAAATAAATCGTCCCCGCTTTGGATAATTGCGAGTGAAGTGTCAGTGCCAAACTTGGCTCAACATACACACTCATCCCCCGCTTTATTAGCCCACCAAGTTTTGCGACGGGTATCAATTTTGGCGCTTGATTTTTTACTTCTACAAAAAGCTCGTCCCGCTTCGCATCCAAAATTATCAAATCAACTTTCGGGAAAAATAAACGAATGACATCAAACTCGCTCATCCCAACCAGTGGGATTTTTAGCCCGTATCCAAAACCATTAGCGACAGTCAATCCTACCCTAAGTCCCGTGAAAGAACCCGGCCCGATATTCACCACCACCCCGCGAAGTTTTTGCGGAGTCAGTTTTTGTGACCGAATTAATTTATCGATTGCAGGCAAAAGCTCTTTGGATTGGTTGCGGTCAGACACCCAATTCACCACATCATCATTAAGCCCGATGACGGTTTCGGCCTGCGCAGTATCTATCCCCAACACATTATTTGACAATTTATTTGTCATCCTGAGCTTGTCGAAGGATCTATTAAAAAATATAGGCTCTACTTTCCGGATAGTTAAATTCAAATACCCGCTCGTCCCCTTTCCCGATTTTTATTGTCACCCAAATTGTGTCGAGAGGTAAGAGCGGTTTTATTTTATCCGCCCACTCCACCACCACAACGGTTTCCCCCAAAATATCCAGCAGTCCTGTCGATTCAATATCCCCCACTTCGATGCGGTAGGTATCAAAATGATGGAGGGTAAATTTATCTCCCGTGTAAATTTTTTCCAATACAAATGTTGGGCTAGTCACCCGCGCTTTTGTACCGAGCCCCTTCGCCAGTCCTTGCGTGAAACTTGTCTTCCCTCCACCCAAAGGACTGACTAACGCGAAAGTTTCATCGCCCGTAAGTCTGCGACCGATGCTCTCTCCGAGAGCCTGTGTCTCTTCTAATTTATATGTTCTAATACTCTTCATTTATTCACATTGCTTAATTGCTGAATTGCTCAATTGCTGAATTGTCGTCTTTTGTCTCACTCAAATTATGTGTCCTGATTTCTATCATGTTTCCATTTTAATTCTTCTTATCACCCCTTCTTCTTTTTGTCATTCTCCGACTTGATCGGAGAATCCATGGATCCTCTGGTCCCTCCTTCGCGCAAGGCTTCTGACGGGCGAGCCAAGCCAGAGGATGACAGCTGCTCACAACTCATTATCGTAGATCATTCCGAAGCCCCGAAGGTCATTCCGTAGCTTTAGCGGAGGATGATTGGCGTAGGATGACTCGCGACTCGTCACTTCACAGACCATCCCGTAGCTTTAGCGAAGGGTGGCGTAACTTTCTCCAAATCACTATAGCACCTAAGGCAATACTAATAATCAAAATCCCCATCCATCGTCGGCTCGATTCTCCTGTCACGGGGAGTGAGCTAGGTAAAACAATATCGACATTTGGAGGCGGTTCGTCTGCTTCATCCAACCCCAAAATATTCACTTGTCCCGGTGTAGGGTATCGACTCCAAATCCAAGTTTTTCCATCCCACGCATACACCGCACCGACAGGCGCCTTGTCTGGATAGCTCACTGTTGCAATAACATTACCGTTCGGATCAAACAGTGTTACTGTTTCCCCACCAGTATTGTTTAGGGCAATCCCCGACATGGTTTTTGTTATCACCACATACTGCTGGGGCTGAACAGTAAGACCGCTAGTGGTCTGGATGTTAATGGCAAAGTTCGCAATTTTATATTTGTGTTTTGATTTATCCTGCAATGTCCAATTTTTTATTTCTATCGGTTTGGCGGAATTGTTATACAACTCGACAAACTCCTCGCCCTCTTTTGGATTTGGCAGTAATTCGGTTATCAATATGTCGTCTTTTTGGAACGATAGTATATCGTCCGGCTCATCAATCGGAGTTGAATTGGTATCTTTGGACGGCGGAGCACTCAACACATTTTTCCCGTTTGGTGTAGGCGAACTCGTCCACTTCCAGCCGTCATCAAACCGCGCCCAAGTCTGACCTCGTGGCGCGGATGTGTAGCTCGTATGGTCCAACTCAAAGCCATTCGGCTGAATTAAATACACATCATCTCCACTATCGTTGAGCGTCAATTTAGTTTCGGTTTTATACACCACCAAGTAGCTTTTTGGCAAAATATTTTGTGCGCCAAATACGAACGGGCTAGATCCGCCGTTACGAATATCGTCCAAAATCCAACCGCTCAAGTTCACCGTTTTGTCGCCCGAATTATACAGCTCGATAAATTCATCATTGCTGGTGGTGTTCGGTTGCGGATAGACCTCATTCAATCGCACGGTAGTAGTTAAATCATATTGCGGTGGCGGTTCGGTAACATCAACCGATTGAGGCAATGTCGCTGTCATCCCGTTGGGATTAGTAATTACCAAATCCCACTTTCCCGTTTCGGCACTGCTCAAAGAAAATTGTCCGCCATCAATCAAAGTGGAACTTGCGATGTGAATATTTTCGGCGGTAATCGTTTTTCCGCTCAATTTCAACTGCACAGTTGGGGGCGAGTCGGTGCTGAAGTTGGTTCCGACGACATTTTCAATTTGTAGCGTCTTGCCTGTTTCGGCAGTGTTTGGCGAGATACTTTCGACGGTCGGTGGCTCAACCAAAATAGAATTGTTCGCTTTCGGTGTACCGTAATTAATTACGCCAGTTCCTAAGTTATCAAAGTTAACCGAAGCGACCGCTTCTTGCCAGCTTGCCGGCAGTCGCCCATCGGTAATTGGAGTACGACGCTCAATTGAAGCGGAACCAGTTCCGCTTCTCCGATATCCAATGGTTGGAGCGCTGCCATTCCATGCTTCATCAATTACTTCTCCGCCCTTATTTTTCAATGTAATTACAAAACCAGTGTTGGTAATCCCAAATCCAAAAAAATCAAGACCAATATCCACGATAATATTTAAAGCGGATTTGTCACTGTTTGTCCCGAACTTAGCAATTACAAAAAATTCATTAGGTTTTAAAACGCTAAAATCACCGGGCGGAATTGTAATGGTATAGTCGGTGCCGGGATTGTCTATTGATATTTGCCACTCAGCCAAATCAACATCTGCTTCGCTGGCATTCTTTAATTCTATCCACTCATCATTGCTGGCAATCGAACTCCCTGCCCACGCTATTTCATTAATAATTACCGACGGAGTTTCTCCTTCCGCCATTGTAAAAACCATTGGCGCCAACACTACTGCCACGATAATCGCGACGGTTAAAGCCTCAAATTTCCCCCCTCGTTTCATAATTTTTTTGTGTACTTTTAGTACCACTTTAGTATGCCACGAGTAGGAGGATAATTAATAATTAAAAATGAAAAATTAAAAATGTATGTGGTCGCCTTTGGTGACTTCTCAATTCGCTACCTACTACTTACTATCCACTGTTTTTCATCTTCTTCTGTCGTTCCTGCGTAGGCAGGAATCTATTTTCCCCTATACCAAAAATGGCCCATAGGGCTACCAGAATTCTTCATTCTTCATTCTTCATTTTTCATTCTCCACTCCGTTTGACTCCCATATATTTTTAAGGTAAAGTATCAGTAGGACTAATTCAGATTTTACGCTCCAGTCCTCATATATCACTTAACACTTCACTCAGGATAATGAGCCTTTTACTTCCCCTATTGGGAATCCAAATTGTCACTTTCGCATCTGTTCTCAAACCCGTTTTGCAGGTCATGGGTTTTAGCTTCTTCTTTTAGCTAATCGGAAGTTTGACGGGGGCAATGCGCTTATTCGCGCAGGGCTTATTGGCCTAGTGTAACCGGAGGTTCGCTATGTCATCAGTAATTTACTGGATTATCGCCGGAGTTGTCGGGGCGCTTGTTGGTTATTACATTCGCATCGTCATTGCTCGCCAGAAGATTGAAAAGGCGGAGCAAGATGCTGATAAAATTTTAAACAAGGCCAAAGAGAAACTGGTCACCGCCGAACAACAGGCAAAAGAGATTGTTCTGGAGGGCAAAGAAGAAGCTTCCAAGCTTCGCGAAAAGTCAGAAAAAGAAGAGAGGGAGCGCCGCTCCGAAATTTTAGATTTGGAAAAAAGAATCATTTCCAAAGACGAACATTTGGAACGCAAACTGGAAGATTTAGACAAGCAAAAAGAAGCGATTCTAAACAAAGACAAAGAAATTCAGGAAGTCAAAGAAGAGATTCTGAAAATTCGTGACAACCAGCTGAAGAAGCTTGAGGATGTTGCTCGTCTCACCCGCGATGAAGCAAAGGAGCAATTATTTGCTCGGGTGGAAAAAGAGTACAAAGATGATGTTCTGGGCATTATTCGGCGAGTGGAACAGGAGGCCAACGACCAAGCCGAAAACAAAGCTCGCGAAATTATTTCCGAAGCAATCCAACGCTACGCTGCCGATACCGCTACTGAAAGTACGGTCTTTTCCGTGCAGATTCCAAGCGACGATCTGAAAGGCAGAATTATCGGGAAAGAAGGTCGCAACATTCACGCCTTTGAAAAAGCCACAGGTGTTGACCTAATTATTGACGATACGCCGGACACAGTTGTTATTTCCGGTTTCGACCCAATCCGTCGGCACATCGCCAAAAGGGCGCTCGAGAGATTGGTAAAGGACGGTAGAATCCAGCCATCTCGCATTGAGGAAATGGTGGAAAAAGCGGACAAGGAAATTAATGCCGAAATGAAAAAAGCAGGTGAAGATGCCGTGCTCGAACTTGGATTGACTGGTCTGCATCCCGACCTTATTAAAATCATTGGCCGTTTGCAATTCCGCACTAGCTATGGCCAAAACATTTTGCGTCACTCTATCGAAGCCGCACATTTGGCGGCAATGATGGCCGCTCAACTTGGAATGGATGTTCGGCTAACCAAACTCGCAACATTGATGCACGACATTGGAAAAGCGCTTGACCACGAGTACGAAGGAAGCCACATTGAATTGTCCCGCGACATCGCCGTGAAGTACGGTATGCCTGCAGAGGTCATCCAAGCATTGGAAGTGTCTCACGAGGGCTTTGGTGGCCCCAAAACAGCGTTAGATTTCATAGTTATGGCTGCTGATGCCATCTCCGCTTCCCGTCCAGGTGCGCGCAGAGAATCTGCGGAGAACTTTGTGAAACGGTTGGAAGATTTGGAGCGCATCGCAACTTCATACGAAGGCGTTGGCAAAGCGTACGCAATTCAAGCCGGCCGAGAAGTTCGCATTATGGTTCAGCCAGATAAAATTGACGACCTCGCTGCCGCCAAACTGGCGCACAATGTTGCTCGTCAAATTGAAAAGGAAATGACCTATCCGGGCCAAGTTAAAGTTATGGTCATTCGTGAAGTCCGTTCGGAGAATGTAGCCAAGTAGAAGGCGAATTAAGAATTAAGAATGAAGAATGTGGCTGTCATCCTCGAGTCGGAAGCGTAGCGCTCCGACATCGGGGATCCAGAAAGAAAAACAAACAAAACCTTTTCCTGTTTCTGTCTAGATTCGGGATCGAGCCCGGAATGACAAATAATAGAGGAGTCGTCCTCACCCATAACTCGTCACTCGTATGATTACTATCAAAAAAACTACTCTCGCTAACAAACTTCGCATCCTTGTGATGCCGATGAAGTCCACCGAAGCTGTTACGGTAATGATTCTGGTGCGCGCTGGTTCTCGCTACGAAACTCGGAGTATCAATGGACTTGCTCACTTTCTTGAGCATATGTTTTTCAAGGGAGGCGAACGCTATCCCACTTCCCGCTCGGTAGCGGAAGCTATTGATGCCATCGGCGGAATTTTTAACGCTTTTACCAGTGGCGAATATGTTGGCTACTTTGTAAAAGTTGAGAAAAATAAGATTGAAGTCGCCTTTGATGTTTTGTCAGATATGCTTCTCAATGCCAAATTTGATGCCGAAGGGCTGGAGCGTGAACGAGGTGTAATCTTGGAAGAATACAACATGTACGAAGATTCTCCCCAGCGCAAAATCTGGGATGTATTTGAAAGACAACTTTTAGGCGACCACCCACTGGGCTGGTCCACAATTGGTTTGCCGACGGTTATCAAGAAAGCAAAGCAGTCTGATTTTTTTGATTACCGCAAACGCCTCTACACCCCTTCAAACATTGTCGTATCAGTAGCGGGCAACACCACCACGGCGAAAGTTGAACAATTGGTGAAAAAATATTTGCCGTATCCCAAAGAGGGTAAAAAGAACCAACCGCTCCCCTACCAGCAATCTACCCCGAAGAAAAAAATATTAGTTTCTTACAAAAAAACTGAACAAGCACATCTTGTTGTTGGTGTCCCAACTTTTGGCTCCAATCATCCAGATAAATATGTCGGCAAAGTGTTGGCGGCAGTTTTGGGTGGCGGAATGAGCTCGCGTTTGTTTACTTCTGTTCGAGAAGAACTTGGACTGGCGTATTATGTCCGCGCTACATCTGCCAACTATATTGACGCAGGATATTTGGTCGCGAATGCTGGCGTGGATGTTAAACGAATTGATTTAGCTATTAAAACTATTCTTGGGGAGTTTCGGGAGATTTCCCAGAAACTAGTTCCCGCCAAAGAATTAGCCAAAGCAAAAGAATACCTGACCGGCGGACTGGTGCTTGAAATGGAAGATTCTGACGAAGTCGCCTACTCCTTTGGAGTTCAAGAACTTTTACACGACAAAACCGAAACAATTGATTCTATTCGTCAAAAAATCAAAAAAGTGACCGCCAAGCAAATTTTGTCTCTGGCAAAAAAGATTTTCAAAGATGACCGTCTTTGCTTGACTGTAATTGGCCCCTACCAATCTGACGGCAAAATCAAAAAAGCATACCAGCTTTAACCCTCGTCATTCCCGCGAAGGCGGGAATCCATTTTGCCTGCCTTATAATGGTTTTGGTTATTGGTAATTGATTATTGGTAATTATTCTGGAGGAATCATTATGGAAAAAACTTTAGTCGTGCTAAAGCCCGATGCTGTTGAACAGGGTTTGCAAGATGAAATCAAAAGTCGCTTGACCGCTACAGGTCTGAAGATTGTCGCGGAAAAGGAAATGCGGGTGGATGAAGCATTTGCGACTGAACATTACGCTGATCTTGGTATTCGTCGTGGTGAAGCTATCAAAAATCGTATGGTCAGATATCTTTCTACTGGTCCAGTATTGGCAATGATTGTCGAAGGAGAAAACGCAATTACAGAAGTTCGCCGAATCGTTGGCGCCACTCTCCCCTCTCAAGCAGAAGCAGGAACAATCCGCTACGACCTTGGCGACAAAACTGAAACCTACGAAAACGCAGATGGTGCTGATAGAGCAATAAGAAATCTTGTTCACGCCTCTGACGCACCAGAAACTGCCGCCGCCGAAATCAAACTCTGGTTCCCAGAATTGAGTAACGAGTAACAAGTCGCGAGTTATGAGTATTGGGTTATGAGTTATGGGTAGGGACGACTCCTCTCTTTTTGCGTAGCCCTGCGTAGCTCGCAGAGCGTAGAAGGGTCATTCCGGATTTAGTCCGGAATCCATTTTCTCCCGCCTGCCCGTCCGAAGCGAAGCATAGGAGGGTCATTCTGAGCCTGCCTGTCCGATAGGCAGGCGTAGCGAAGAATCTATGAATATTTTTCTGTTTTATTCTAGATGCTGAAATAAATTCAGCATGACGAGGAATAAACCGACCGCAACATCGTTGCGGTCGTACTTTTAGCTCTGGAAGCAGAAAAACAATCGAGCACCGCAACGGTGTTGCGCTCCGCCGCAA
>CAYGIK010000001.1:0-3438 GCA_964350005.1 uncultured Candidatus Saccharibacteria bacterium | reverse complement strand
GCTCTGGAAGCAGAAAAACAATCGAGCACCGCAACGGTGTTGCGCTCCGCCGCAACATTGCGGTACCCATTTTCCCACCCATAATTCACTATTCACTATTAACTATTAACTAACTTCGTGTTGTAATGTAATTACGAGCAGCTAGACAAGCCTGAGTCCTTTGACAAGTCCCTTTTTGCCCTTTGCATAAAGGGAGAGCTCGGTTACAGGACCGAAGTTTCTCTCCCAACTTTTGGAGGACGAGACATTTTCAATATATACGCCACCGGCGCCCAACGGGCATGGGTGTTTGTGGCGAAAAATGTCGTCTCGGATACCTCCTTAAGTGCTATGCGGATTCGTCCGCACTCCCTCCAAGTGATGGCGGACGAGGCGAAGGTTTGATGACTTTAGTCAAACCAATCCCCCTCCATCTGGGCTATGTTCGCCTCGTCCGCCTACGACTTTGCTACCAATACCCTACACCAGCATCGTCGGGGTATTGCATCTGCACAGGCAAAACGACTTCGGCCGATATCCTCTATCGGTCCTACCCATCCCCGAAGTTCATTTTGCCCGTGTTCCTTACTAGAAAGCCAAGACTTCGGCTATCCAGCCACTTGGCTTCCTCTTTCCCCTCGCCTGTTCATACTAGAACAGGGGCGCTCACCATCCGCGGTGAGCGCTTTTTCTATCCCCAAATCCCTCGACTAATAGAATTTGACACTAATCCCCTTTCTCCTATCCGCCATTGGAGAAGGGATGTACTTGTCTTTTCTGGCCATTGGAGCGAGGTCGCTTCCCTGCTCCCCTCCGCCATTGAAGCTTTCTCCCCAATCCCATCGAGCAAATTACCCCTTGTCTCTAACGGCCATTGGAGCGAGGTTGTTTTCTTGTGCTCCTCCACCATTGTCGCTTCCGCCTAACACCCATTGATCAAATAGGGATTGTCTCTCCCTCTCCGTCATTGGAGATTGAGCGTACTGAATCCCCAAAATCCCTCCAATAAGCGTGCCCATGTCTGACCCCGACTTGTCGGGGGAGTTTGGTGATAAGCAGATGGAGAGGATTTTGGGAGATTCAGAGCGAAAGCGACTGGCGGGAACTTTTGTGTTACTTTTCTAGAAAAGTAACCGCCACCTTCAGCACGGCGCGAGTGCTGGAAAATAAAAATAAAATATTATAAGATTCTGGTCAAGCCAGAATGACGAGGAAAATAATCAAGAAAAACAAAACAAAACGATAAAAATCCAACAGTATTCCACTACACCATAAAAAATAACATCCTTCAAGATGTTACAACGTTGAGGTAACCCCCTACCGCAACGTTGCGGTAGGTTAATAATATAGTTGCAGAGCCAACTTCATTTTTATCCACATTAAAAAACCACTATTACAACATTTTTCTCACCGCCATGTCAAAACACCCTACCGCAACATGACGGTTGCGGACGACCGCAACACCGTTGCAGTCGCACCCACCTACCGCAACAATGTTGTTGCGGTCGCTCTACTTCAAGAAATCAGCTACTATATTATATATTTATATATAGGCACCTCTAACCACTCAAAATTGAAACACTAAAAAAGAAGGGGGTTGCAACGTCGTTGCGGTCGCTGGTACAATGTTGTTGTAACACACCTGCAACGTTGTTGCGCTCCGCCGCAACGTTGCGGTAGGGGAATGTTATATGCTTACACTAGCAATCATCATCGCAATTTTTATTTTCTTTTACGCCACCGCGTAAGTGCCGACCGCAACGTTGTTGCGCCCAAGCTTTTCGCCACTACGGCGAAAAAAAGTGGGGGACCTACAATGTCGTTGCGCTCCGCCTCAACGTTGTTGCGCTCGTAAAAATATACTAGAATCAATTTATGGACTTCCTCAGTCCTTCGGAAGTAGATACTTATAAACAAATTATGGATTTCGATACCGCTCAAGCAGAATCAACAACATCGGCTAACCCAGCCGATTTGTCCACACCCGCTTCCTCGGTTCAGTCTTATTCTCTGACCGAAGTAGCCAAATTTCTCAATGTGAACGAAAGCACGATGCGGAACTGGGAGAAGCGATTTGGCGAATTCCTCTCCAACTATCGCAACCAATACAACCACCGTCTTTTTACCGAGGTGGATGTTACGGTGTTGGAACGCATCAAATATCTGTTGGAGTCAGGCATGTTCACTGTTGCCGGCGTTAAACACATGTTGTCCAACAAGGGTGAAATCGGCGGAACGGCAGGGGAGAGCGTTGCCACAAAAGCAATAATGACTCAGCAGGAGAAAGAAGCAGATGAAGAATACAAGCAAAAACTGATTTTTGCTCTTAACTCCTTGGGTTCCGAACTTCATTCACTTCGCCGTGAGGTTAGAGAAGACCTGCGGGGGAGTCTGAAGGCCGAGCTAGATCACTTAAAACTACTCCTTTTCCCACCTGAACAACCCAAGAAATCCTCTTGGTGGAAATGGTGGTAGAATTTTCGGTGTTAGACCTCAAAATCTAGTAGGGGACTAGATTAAATTGTCAGATTTGAGCTTTGATACCGGTAATTCTCAAACCGGCTAGTACCTTTACTTTTCCTTAAGGAGGAAACCATGAGTGGTAACGCTACTGGCCGGTCTCTAAAAACCGGTCATGAGCAGCCGTCGTCCCAGACGGGTGCAACGGATCAACTAGTTTGTGCTGGTTGCCCGAGCCATGACAATATCGAGACCGTGGAAGTAGAAACGGCAGAATTGAATGCCAGTCTTAGCCATTTTGGCTTCCATGGCGCCCACCAGAAAATTCCGCTTTGTCATCGTTGTCGGGAACTGGTTATCCGGGGCCGGCTACGCTTTACAACAGGGGGCTTTCCCGTCGTTGACGGGAGAGCAAAGTCCCCGAGAGGAGTAGAGCACCAGCATCTCTAGAAAATTCTGGACAGGAAAGACATCTAGTAGGCGGTTCTGCTACAAAGCAGGACCGCCTTTTCCTTTGCCTACCCTTTTTATCATTCTGATCGAGCATTATTTTCTGTCATTCTGAGCATATCTTTCTGTGTCATCTCGAGCGAACATTATCCTCTGTCATCCCGAGCACATCTTTCCGTGTCATCCTGAGCGACCCTGAGTGAAGCCGAACGGGGAGTCGAAGGATCTTAAAACAATAATCTAATAGCATAGATTCCTCTCGCAGACCCTTCCGAAGCTTTAGCGTAGGAGGGCAAAGCTACGGTCGGAATGACAAAAAAAGAATCCAGATGACAAGCTGTCATTTCTGCTCCTTCCTCTGTCATCCTCGTCCCTCCATCTGTCATTCCCGCGCCCTCCTCTGTCATTCCCGCGTCGGTACGTCCCTCGAAGCCTTGGCGTAGTGGGAAGGCGGGAATCCATTTTACCCTTGTCATCCCAGATCTCTCCCCGCCGTCATCCTGAACTTGCTTGCCCATCCGTAGCAAAGCGTAGGAGGGATTCAGGATC